>JAQXZK010000206.1 GCA_029227175.1 Bacteroidales bacterium
ACCTTGCAAGGTGGGATTTTCTGATTATCAACAACTTTTTTTTCTTGTCTTATCATTCTGTAATTCTCTGCAAATAAGCGCTATACTAACATTCTGCTGTTGCTGATAGAACAAAGATACTAATTTGAATGCAATTCACAACATACCAAGTCCAAGGTGCGTTTACTCAATTGCTGTTGCTGATAGAACAAAGATACTAATTTGAATGCAATTCACAACAGTATCGCCAGCCTCAACAAAAAGGATTTGGCTGTTGCTGATAGAACAAAGATACTAATTTGAATGCAATTCACAACATATCGAGAAACAGCCCGCATTTGGGTTTGCTGTTGCTGATAGAACAAAGATACTAATTTGAATGCAATTCACAACCGAGGAAGTGCTTCATCTTCGTGAGCATGGGCTGTTGCTGATAGAACAAAGATACTAATTTGAATGCAATTCACAACTGCGCAGCCTACAGCCGCGTTAATGCCAAAGCTGTTGCTGATAGAACAAAGATACTAATTTGAATGCAATTCACAACTACCTCTATCTTTATGCTGTAGAACTTTCCGCTGTTGCTGATAGAACAAAGATACTAATTTGAATGCAATTCACAACTACTCGGCAACATTCTTCTCGCGAAGTTCCGCTGTTGCTGATAGAACAAAGATACTAATTTGAATGCAATTCACAACCGAATTCGTCTGGTACGTAGATTGCGGCAGGCTGTTGCTGATAGAACAAAGATACTAATTTGAATGCAATTCACAACGCTTGGATGCCTCGGTACTGGATGCTAACGCTGTTGCTGATAGAACAAAGATACTAATTTGAATGCAATTCACAACCTCGTGTCCTAATGGGAATGGCTGTATGATGCTGTTGCTGATAGAACAAAGATACTAATTTGAATGCAATTCACAACATTCTTGGGGTCCCATCCGTTACAATAGCTGCTGTTGCTGATAGAACAAAAATTGTATATTGATACAATCGAAGCTCCACGCCTATCCAAAACAACGGGACTACCTGTTGAAATCATCTTAACTAAATATAATATAGTACGCGCGGGAAGCAAAATGGCACGGAGAGAAGCAAAATGGCTTGGGAAACAACAGACACCGGAGTCCAAAGAACCTATCTGCGGTCTATTGACCAATTTGGATTCAAAAAAGACCATGATTATACAAGGAATACAAGTTGTTTTTGTATCTTTGCCATGAACTAATCATGAAAAATACTATGTACAAATATCTTTATTCACTCCTTTTTTGTCTGACAATCATGTCATTCTGTGCATGTTCCTCTGACGAAGAACCGGGGAAATCCGGAGTAAACACTATTACATCCTTTAGATTGCAGGCTGCTCTGAACAGCCAATCCATCAAACAGGACTATCAGGCCACGATTGACGGCACAAACATACTCATCTGCATCCCCACACTGACCGACTTCAAGGACCTGGTAGTAACATTCAGCGTAGGCGGAGGCACCGTGACCGTAAACGGAGTGCAGCAAGTAAGCGGAGTGACGAAAAACGATTTCACCAACCCGCTGACCTACGTTGTCACGGCTGACAAT
This sequence comes from Bacteroidales bacterium, assembly GCA_029227175.1. Classification (GTDB taxonomy): domain Bacteria; phylum Bacteroidota; class Bacteroidia; order Bacteroidales; family Bacteroidaceae; genus Bacteroides. The sequence continues at coordinate 1,567 of JAQXZK010000206.1, forward strand.
GGAGAGAAGAGAAGCTACACCGTAGACATCTGCAACACACATCTGCCCGTGGTCTACATCAACACCTCTGACGGGAAAGCCATCACAAGCAAGGAAGTCTGGAAAGGAAATACAACCATCAAAATTATAGAGCCGGACGGTACCGTGAATCTCTTTACCGAGACTGCATCCATACGCGGACGAGGAAACACAACCTGGAGCTACCCGAAGAAACCCTACGCCATCAAACTCTCCGAAAAACAATCTGTGCTGGGCATGGCCAAGCACAAACGCTGGGTGCTGCTGGCCAACTGGATGGACCGCACCCTGATTCGCAACCACGTGGCATTCGAGGTATCACGCCGCACGTCCATGGCATGGACACCGAATGGGAAATTTGTAGAAGTAGTACTGAACGGACATCACGACGGAAACTACTACCTCTGCGAACAGATTCGCGTGGACAAGAATCGCGTAAACATCAACGAGATGAAGAAGGAAGACACGACCGGCGATGCCATCACCGGCGGCTACCTGATGGAACTCGACGTGAACTACGACGAAGTGAACAAGTTCAAGTCACCACTCTTCGACCTGCCCTATCAGTTCAAGTCGCCAGACGAAGACGAACTGAACGACCAGCAGAAACAATACATGTACGACTACGTCAACAAACTGGAAACCCTGTTGAAAGATGAAACAGAGTTTGCCAAGAGCTCATACATGGACCTCGTCGACATCACCTCCTTCATTGACTTCTGGTTGATTCAAGAAGTCGTAGGTAATGGTGAAGCCAACCACCCGAAGAGCTGCTACATGCACAAAGACAAAAACAAAGTATTGACAGCCGGACCGGTGTGGGACTTTGACTACGGGACCTACCGCTCCACCACCTCAGCCACCTTCCGTGCCAACAAAGGCATCTACTACGGACAGATGTTCAAAGACCCCAAATTCGTAGCCAAAGTAAAAGAGCGCTGGGCTGTCCTGTACCCCAAATTCAAAACCATTCCCGAATACATCGACGCAGAGTCAAAGAAACTGATCCTGTCGGACCAGATAAATATCAAGATGTGGCCCATCACCAAAGCAGTAAACCTGGACGAGGAATTCACCTACGAGGAAGCCATCCAGTCCATGAAAGACTGCTTCAACAAGAAGCTGAAATATACCGACGAGAAAATCAAGGCCATGTAAAACCGCCGTCAGGAAACTACACTAAACAGCATTTACAAACCCTAAAAAACACATACAGACATGAATACATTTTGCCTCATTCCACTCGGAATCTTTGGACTTGGCGGTCCTGAACTCATTGTAATCGTAATCCTTGTACTCCTGCTCTTCGGCGGAAAGAAAATCCCCGAACTCATGAAGGGCATCGGCAAAGGCGTCAAGAGCTTCAAGGATGGAGTCAACGAAGCTACGGAAGAAATCAAGAAAGCAACCGACGAACTCGAAGACAAAAAGGACAAATAAAACTTACATAGACACTTTTAAGATATGCCAGAAGACAAAGAACTAAGCTTTTGGGATCATCTGGACGTACTACGACATCTGCTCATGCGCGTTGTCGTAGTATGGCTTGTTTTCGGCATCGGCTACTTCATACTGATGCCAGAGATCTTTGACAAAGTCATCTTAGCACCATGTTACGACAACTTCGTGTTTTACGACCTACTGAAGTATATCGGAACCTCATTAGGCTTCACAGGCGACTTCTTCACGAAAGAGTTCACCGTTCACCTCATCAACATCAACATGGCGGCCCAGTTCTTCACCCACCTGAGCACCGCCTTCTGGCTTTCGGTGGTCACGGCTGTGCCCTACCTCATCTATGAAGCATGGCGATTCATTGCCCCGGCTCTGTATAAAGAAGAGAAGCGTGGCGTGCGGAAAGCATTCCTCCTGGGTACGGTCATGTTCTTCATCGGCGTGGCCGTAGGTTACTTCATGGTATTTCCGCTTACGCTGAGATTCCTGGCAACCTACGAACTGAGCGGAGCCATCGAGAACCAGATTTCGCTCAACTCGTACATAGACATCTTCATGATGCTGATTCTGTGTATCGGACTCTCGTTCGAACTCCCGCTGGTAACCTGGATTCTGTCGCTGATAGGGTTGCTGAACCGAAAAACCATGCGCGAATACCGCCGTCACTCCGTTATAGTTATCTTCATCTTGGCAGCCATCATCACTCCGACCGGCGACCCCTTCACGCTCAGTGTGGTTGCCATCCCATTGTGCCTGCTCTACGAAATGAGCATCTACCTGATGAAGAAGTAACGGCAGAAGACCGACTAATCCTGGAAATACACCCGTTTGACCCGGGGCGATACCGTAGAAAGAACCTCATACGGAATCGTGTCTAACGCATTCGACAAAACAGTTATCGGAAGATTGTCTCCGAATATCTCGACCGAATCACCCTCCTTACAGGGAATGTCCGTTACGTCTATCATGCACACATCCATACAGATGTTACCCACATACGGTGCCGGTTTCCCGTTGACCAGACAGTAACAATTCCCATTGCCCAGATGGCGGTTCAATCCATCGGCATAACCGATAGGGATAGCAGCGATACGCGACGGACGTGTCAGGTGTCCCTTTCGGCTATACCCGACAGTCTCTTCGGCAGGAACGTCTCGCAACTGCAAGATTGTAGTCCGAAGCGTACTGACATTATGAAGTACCCGATTGTCGACTGGGTCAATGCCATACAAACCGAGACCCAGACGTACCATATCCATGTGATAATTCGCAAAACGCGTAATGCCCGCCGTGTTACAGATATGGCGTATAATATGATGAGAGAAACCCTCCTGCAACCTTGAAGCAGCCCGATTGAAACGATTGAACTGCTCATGGGTGAATGCGTCAAACTTGGGCGAATCACTACCCACGAAATGACTGAACACCGAACGTGGGAGCAAAGCACGCTGCCTCTGCAAGACCTCCACCAGGCGGGGCATATCGTCGGGCGAGAAGCCCAGGCGATGCATGCCGGTATCAATCTTGATATGTATGGGGAACTGCGCCACACCTTCCTTCTCTGCCTCGCGAATCATAGCCTCCAACAAATGGAAGTTATACACCTCTGGTTCCAGCCGATAGTCAAACAACGTCTTGAAGGCAGTCATCTCGGGATTCATGATAATGATATTGGACGTGATGCCAGCCTTGCGCAACTCGCTGCCCTCATCGGCCACGGCAACAGCCAGGTAGTCGACCCGATGGTCTTGAAGTGTCTTGGCCACCTCATACGAACCGGCTCCATAAGCCGATGCCTTCACCATGCAGACAGTCTTCGTCTCCGGATTCAGACGTGAACGGTAGAAATCCAAGTTCTGCACCATCGAGCCAAGATTAACCTCCAAGATGGTTTCATGTACCTTCTTCTCCAAAAGGTCTGTCAGTTCGTCGAAGCCAAAACAACGAGCCCCCTTTATCAAAACGATGGAATGGCGCAACACGATCTCTTCGTGCTTGATAGCCTTCACCAGCGAATGGGTATCGGGGAAGAACTCTTTCTCGGGCACATCAAAACGTTCGGCCGACCTGGAGATTTCATGGCCCACACCAATCATCCGATCCACGCCATAGCTTCGCAACAACTCGGAAACCTGACGATACAAGCTCACATTATTCTTTCCCGTCTCAAGTATATCGGATAGAATCAGCACCCGCTTCCAAGACTTGTCCTGAGAGCGGCGTTGCATGAAGTTGAGAGCAATGTTCAGCGAATTGACATCGCTGTTATAACTGTCGTTGATAAGCATGCAGTCGTTGTTGCCCTCTTTCACCTCCAGACGCATGGCCACCGGTTCCAGGCGTGACATACGTTCCTTAACAACACGAAAAGGAAGCATCAAGTAGAGCGCAACAGCCAGACAATGAATGGCATTCTCCACACTGGCATCGTCAACAAACGGTATGGAGATTCTGTTCTCCATGCCCAGATAACTGTATACAATCGTCGTGGACTTGTCACCCTTCTGTATATCGGAGATGAACAGCGGGCGGTCACGGTCACGACGGCTCCACGCTATTTCCCGAACGGGTAGAAGCGACTTGCTCACACAGCTTGCAATCAGTTCGTTGTCTCCATCATAAATCAAGACGTCACACCCCTTGAACAAAAGCAGTTTCTCCATGCACTTTTCCTGCTCGGAATAGAAATTCTCCTGATGCGCGCTACCGATGTTGGTCAGGACACCAATAGTCGGAGCGATGATGGACTGAAGGCGTATCATCTCTCCGGGCTTGGAGATTCCGGCTTCAAAAATACCCAACTGCACATTCTCGTCCAAGGCCCACACGGAGAGCGGAACACCAATCTGGGAATTATAACTGCGAGGCGAGCGCACAATGGAATACTCCGCACACAGTATCTGGTGTAGCCATTCCTTGACAATCGTCTTGCCATTGCTGCCGGTAATGCCTATGACCGGAATATCAAACTTGCGGCGTCGCTGCTCGGACAATTTCTGCAAAGCCTTCAGCGGAGATGAGACAACCAGGAAATTGGCTGCTTCAGGCTGTATATTGAGTGGAAGCACAATCTGTCGGTAATCAGCATCTGTCAGGACAAAATTGGAAACACCCTGACCGATTAGTTCCTGAATATAGGAAGCGCCGGTTTGCCGCCTGGAAGACAAGGCAAAAAACAAAGTACCTTCCGGAAACACCAACGAACGACTATCAGTCAAAAGCCAGTCGATTTGGGCATCTAATGTTCCAAAACGACGTGCACCAATCAGGTGCGACACTTGTTCAATCGTGTATAACATAACTCTCTTTCTTTTTCGAAATCTAATTTCGGGTATTTTTCGGCAATCCTGTTTATTTTTAACTCTATTTGACGTATGAACTGCCTATACTCGCCCGATTCGGGATGGAGCGGCCGATGAGACAACGACTTGTTTATCTTCTCCACCTCAAGCATCAAGGCTGCTGTCTCCTTGGAAAAGAAGCAGTTGGAAAAGCACTCCCAGATGTAGTCGACCGCCATGCGAGACGGATGCACCAGGTCATCGGCATAAAAGCGGTAGTCGCGCAATTCATCGGTCACGATTTCGTAGGCCGGGAAATAATAGACCACCTTCGGATATCGGCTACACAGCTCATGAAGCGCCAAATGAAGGGTTGACTTGCTCAACGTGTTCTCGTGGAGCCCATCACGCACATGACGAATGGGGCTTACCGTCATTATCACCTTCAGGGAGGGATTCTGCACCAAGAGTCGCATGATCAGGGCATCGGTTGCCGCCACTATCTCGTCCACTGCCAACATGCTGCGTCGGAAATGCTCCTCTGGCAACTTGTGACAATTCCCGACAACACGTCCGGAATCAACATCACGATAGACATAAGCAGAACCCCACGTCATCAACAGACCATCCAATCGAGTGGACACCTCGTGAGCCTCGCGCAACGAAGTGTTAATCAGTCGTAAGGTCTCTTCCCGACTATCCGTCGAAAAGTCGCCATGGTGCATGGCACTGTGCCACAATCCCTGATACTCAAAGAGCTCGTCTGCACCATACTCCTTGCCGTCCATTATCTCGTTCAGTGAAGTAACGATGGAGAGCGGATTATACAAGACACCATAAGGATTCAGCAGACAAGGTATTTTACCGTCGCGCAAACGGACACCAATCTCGGAGGCAAAACACGAGCCCATCAGCAACCAATGCTGCAAATGATGAATGGGAGGAAAGTCTTGGGGAAACTCAACTTGTGTAAATAAATTCTTCATCTTGACCACAAAATTAAACAAAAAGGTTTTAAATGATTATCTTTGCAACGATAAAAACAAGTGATTGATGACAAATAACCGAAGCCTTATGCACCGAAATGCCATGTTAATGGGAACATGGTTAGGGGGATTCTGGATTTTCAAGTTCATTTTCTTCCCTTTAGGACTGCTTTACCCGTTCTGCTCCATGATATTCATGGGTCTTACCATCAGCATGCCCTACATGGCGTATAAATGGGTCAAGATGTATCGCGACAATATGCTTGGAGGAAGCATCACGTTTGCTCACGCCTATATGTTTTCACTCTATATGTTTCTCTTTGCGTCATTGCTGACCACCATTGCCCACTATGTGTACTTTGCCTTCATCGACCAAGGGTTTCTATACGAGACATACAGCCAGTCCATCACCATGCTGGAGGTACAAGGAGGTAAAGAGATTCAGGAACTGACAGCCCAATTCAACGAAGCACTGGATGCGTTCAAGACCCTAACACCTATAGACATCACGTTGAACATCATGTCGTGGAACTTCACTTGCGGAATTTTTCTGTCGTTAATCATTGCCCTGTTTGTCAAGAAGAAATAAACAATCTCTCATAGCCCTATGGATATTTCCGTTGTCATACCTTTATATAATGAGGAAGAATCACTTTCCGAACTCTTTCAATGGATAGCCCGCGTCATGAAGGAGAACCACTTCAGCTACGAAGTGATTTTTGTCAACGACGGCAGTACAGATAAATCGTGGAAAGTCATCGAATCTCTCAAAGCCCAAGCCCCTGACGCAGTGCACGGAATCAAGTTCCGCCGCAATTACGGCAAGTCGCCTGCCCTCTATTCAGGCTTTGAGTTGGCACAAGGTGACGTGGTCATCACCATGGATGCCGACCTGCAGGATAGTCCGGACGAGATTCCCGAATTGTATCGCATGATTAAAGAAGAAGGCTATGACTTGGTGAGCGGATGGAAGCAGAAACGCTACGACCCATTGTCAAAGACAATCCCTACCAAGTTGTTCAACGCCACGGCACGCAAAGTCAGCGGCATCCACAACCTGCACGACTTCAACTGCGGGCTGAAGGCTTATCGCAACGAGGTCATCAAGAGCATTGAAGTCTACGGAGAGATGCACCGTTACATCCCCTACCTGGCCAAGAATGCCGGATTCAAAAAAATCGGAGAGAAAGTCGTACACCATCAGGCACGCAAATACGGTAAGACGAAGTTCGGGCTCGACCGTTTCGTGAATGGCTATCTGGACCTGATTTCGCTCTGGTTCACATCTACATTCGGCATTCAGCCCATGCACTTCTTCGGCTTACTGGGCTCGCTGATGTTTATCTTTGGTCTGATAGCCGTAATGATCGTAGGATTCGGCAAACTCATCGCGATGCACTCCGGAGTGCCCTATCGATTGGTTACCGACTCGCCCTACTTCTACCTCTCGCTGACCTCCATGATTATCGGTACACAATTGTTTGTGGCCGGATTCCTCGGCGAATTGATTACGCGCAATGCGCCCGAGCGTAACAAATACCTGATAGAAAAAACAATCTGATTAAACACACTCCATAGCCTTGCCAAAATCTGCCTATATACTTATCTGTCTGGTACTGGTCACTTCACTGCCGGTATTGCTTGCCGCTTGCTCGGAAGACGACGATTGCTCTGCCTCCGCACGAGGCATGATGGAATGTAGCATCTTCACGGTAAACCCACAGACCGGTCTTGCAGAGGCCAGCACCATCGACCTCGTTACGGTAACCGCCTTGGAGACCGATTCCGTTATCATCAACCGGAAAGCTGAAGCCCAGAGTCTGTCACTTCCCCTGCGATATGGGAAAGAAGAGACCAGTCTGGTGTTGCATTACCTGAATCAGGGAAAGGAAGACACCATCACCGTCTTGCATACCAATACGCCCTACTTCCTCACGCTTGACTGCGGCTTCCAAATGAAGCAGGACATCACCTCCGTGAAGCATACCGCTCACCTTATCGACTCTATCACCATCTCCCACCCCGATGCCAACAATTATGGAAAAGAAAATCTTAAGATATACTATTAACCATCTGTCGGCACTGGTTCTGGTTGCTTTCCTCCTGCAAGTCAACCCCTGTCGGGCGCAACAGCAATATGGGAATACGATGCCACAAGGCAATGCGGTAACCAAGAAGCAGAAAGACAAGAAGGCACTGGGCCCCAATGACATGAAATACCCGAAGATGGGAGGCTTCAGCCTCGGGGTAGACATTGCAGGCTTAGGAGGCGGTCTGTTTGGCGGCAACGCCATAGGCGGTGAGGTCTGTGCAGATTATAGCTTCTACAACCGTTTTTTCCCGACCGTTGAAGTGGGCTACGAGAAGAGCGATAAATGGAACGACAACCAAAGCATCCATTATCAGGCAGCCGCACCCTACGGCCGCATCGGTGTAGACTACAACCTCTTCTACAAAAAGAAGCATGGGCACCAACTCCGAATCGGAGCGCGCTACGGATTCAGCAGTTTCAAGTATGACATCGACGCCAATGGGCTGGATGAGGACGGAAACCCCGTTAATCCGGAAATCAAAGACCCCATCTGGGAAGAAGAACTCATCTACAACCACCACGACATGCAGGCAAGAATGCAATGGCTGGAGTTTGGCATCAGTGTCAGGGGGAAACTCACCAAACACTTGTACATGGGCTGGGGCCTTCGGTTCAAATACGAGCTCTCCACCAAGAAAGACACCTTCGGCAACCCCTGGTACGTGCCCGGATATGGACGTTACAAGTCTAACGTAATCGGAATCAGTTACGTCATCAGTTACAAATTCTAAGCACCTCGCGACATGAAGAAGAATAATAAAGTCAACCTGCTCCTTTTCCTGCTGCTGTTTGTGGCTACGTGCTGGATCATCAACCGAAATCGGCCATCCCAAATGCCCTACCAGCGTAACAGCGGGTTCATCTTCGGCACCATCTATAACGTCACCTATCAGCACGATAAGGACATACAGAAAGACATCGAGCAGGTCCTGCATCATTTTGACGGTTCACTGTCCATGTTCAACGACACCTCCGTCATCAGCCGCATCAACCGGGGAGAAGACATTCCGGCCGACCGCTTGCTGAAGCGTGTCTTCCTCCGCAGTATGCAGATTTCGCAAGCCACAGGCGGAGCCTTCGATATCACCTGTGCACCGCTGGTCAACGCTTGGGGATTCGGCTTCAAGAAAGGCCTCTTCCCGGACTCGGCACAGGTAGACAGCCTGCTGCAGTTTGTAGGCTACCGGAAAATCCGGCTGACCCCTGCCGACAAGATTGAGAAGACAGACCTCCGCACGATGCTCGACTGTAGTGCCATCGCCAAGGGCTATGCTGTAGACATCGTGGCAGATTATCTGCAGTCGCAGGGCATCCGCAACTTCATGGTCGACATAGGCGGCGAAGTGGTGGTACGTGGCGTGAACCCACACCACAAGTTGTGGCACATAGGCATCAACAAACCCGAGGAAGACTCGCTCTCCCTGACGAGCAGCATGCAGTCGGTACTGGCCATCACGGACGCAGGCATTGCCACCTCCGGCAACTATCGTAACTATTACTATCGCGACGGTGTGCGTTACGCCCATACCATCGACCCACGCATCGGCTACCCCGTCCAGCACAGCATCCTTTCCAGCACCGTTGTAGCCAAGGACTGCATGACGGCAGATGCATACGCCACCGCCTTCATGGTCATGGGATTTGACGAGGCACGTCGCTTTGTCGAGTCACATGACAGTATCGATGTGTGCTTCATCTACCTGGACTCTCTGCAACAAAGGCAGGTATATTACAGTCCGGACATGAAGCAGTATCTCAAACCATAAAGTCGGCCGACGTCCTCTTATATACGAAACAGACTTTCCCGGTAAAAAGAAAAAAACTTTAAGCCTTTACATACTATGAAACGAAGAACATTCATCCAATCATTGATGGCCGCCGGCCTGTTAGGTGTGGCCGACAAGGTCTCCGCCTCCCCGCTGAGCCGATTGGCCCGGATGGCCGATGTATCCCCCCAAGGGACATTCGACGAGAACAAGGTTGTCTTCATCAGCGACCTTCACACCAACCCTGGCGGCTACCAGCCCGACCTGCTGGCCAAATGCATCGAGCAGATACTACAAATGCGACCCCTTCCGCGCAATGTCATTGCACTGGGAGATCTCGCCTACCTCACCGGACAGCCACACGAATATGCCCGCCTACAACAGTTGCTCAAACCGTTCGAAGGCACCGGCATCCGGTTGACCCTCGCCATGGGCAATCACGACCGCCGCGAGAACTTCCGCGAGACCTTCCCCGAGCAGGCTGCCAAGTCCAAGCTGGACCATCGCCTGACCTACATCGTGGAGACACCACATGCCGACATCATCGTGCTCGACTCCCTACAACAAGGCGAAGACACCACGACATGGATTACCCCGGGAGCCATTGACGAGGCACAGATGAAATGGCTGGAAGAGACGTTGAAAAGCTACCGCAAACCAGTCTTTGTCTCCTCCCATCACCCCATCAAGGAGACGAAGGTCAACAAAGTTATGCTTGAGTGTCCTTTCTGCTGCGGCTACCTCTACGGGCACGACCACCGCTGGCGCAAGGACTGGTTCATCCAGAACTACAGTTCTACACGACTCATTCCCACCCTGTGCATGCCGTCAACCGGTCACTGGGGCGACATCGGTTTCGTGACCTTCCATATAGACAAGGAACAGGCCACCGCCCGCCTGCACCAGACGGACTTCTTCTTCCCGCACCCGATGGACGAGTCGCAACCCATTCCCGAACAGTGGAAGATGATGGTGGAAGACCATCGTAACGCCACCTGTACATTCTCCCTGAAACCATAAGAAGCCAACCCCTAAACACACCATACAAACCATGAAAACCAACCGCTGGAAAAGCCTCATTCTGCTTGCAACCATCTGTTTCCCCCTCCATGCCGAGGTAAAAGGCGTCAAGCTCCACGGCTATATAGGCAGCCGCATCGACGGATGTATCGAGAAACGCGTCAAAGGACAGAATGCCGACGAACTCACCATCGTCTTCTCCCAGCAAAAGGAAACCCGCACCAACTGGGCGAGCGAGTTCTGGGGCAAATGGGTACAAGGAGCCATCGCCTCCTACCAGTACAACCACGACCCGGAACTCTATGCCAAGATAGAGACCAGTGTGAACCAGATGATATCCTACCAGACGCCCCGGGGATTCCTCGGCGACTACGTGCCCGAAATCGAGACCAAAGGATGGGACATCTGGGGGCGCAAATACACCCTCCTCGGACTCATCAAGTGGTATCGCGTATCGGGCGACAAGAAAGCCCTCAAGGCTGCCTGCCGCCTGCTCGACTACACGCTCACCCAAGTCGGTCCCGACAAGAAACCCATCTACCAGTGCGGCTACTACCGGGGCATGCCGCCGATGAGCATCCTCGAACCCGTCGTCTTCCTCTACAACGAAACCAAAGACCCGCGTTACCTGGACTTTGCCCTCTACATAGCCGAGGCTGACGACTCGGAAGGCGGTCCGCACCTGGTACAGAAATGCGACGTGCCCGTCAGCCAGCGCTTCCCGCTCGGCCCGAAAGACAACTGGTGGAGTTTCGAAAACGGACAAAAGGGCTACGAGATGATGTCCTGCTACGTAGGCCTGCTCGAACTCTATAAGGTCACGGGCCACCAAGCCTATTTCGAGGCAGCCAAGAAAGCCTATCAGCACGTCAAGCAGGAGGAAGTAAACATCACAGGCGGTGCCTGCTCACTGGAGTGCTTCTACCAAGGAAAGAAACGACAGACACACCCCGCTGCCCACACCATGGAGACCTGCGTCACCTTCACCTGGATGCAATACGCCGAACGCCTCTTGGAGATGACCGGCGACAGCCAGTATGCCGACGACATTGAGCAGACCATGTATAACGCACTCATGGCCAGCATGAAAGAAGACAACAGCCAGATTGTGAAATACGTCCCCTTGGAAGGATTCCGTCGCGAAGGCGAGAACCAGTGCGACGTTATCATGAACTGCTGCAACGCCAACGCACCCCGCGCCTTTGCCATGATACCGCGTGTGGCCTACCGCACCCCATCCGACCGCCGCATCGACGTCAACCTCTACATCCCCGGTGAGGCACATCTCAAGCAAGGCAAGCAAGCCATCCGGCTCACGCAGGAGACCAACTACCCCATTGACGACCTCATCACCCTCAAGGTCAATCCCGCCAAGACCTACGACGGCATTATCGCCCTCCGCATACCATCATGGAGCAAGACCACAACCGTCACCATCAACGGACAGACCTTGCAGCAACCCATCCAGGCCGGCACCTATTACACCATAGATCGCCAGTGGAAGCCGGGAGATGTCATCACCCTCCAGCTCGACATGACCGCCCACCTCAAGCACCTCAACCAGTATGTGGCCATACAGCGCGGACCGGTCGTACTGTGTCGCGACACACGCTTCAACGACGGCTTTGTCGACGAGTGCGTAACCGTTCCGAATAAAGGAGACATCGTCACCCTCACCCCCATTCAGCCCCTCGACGGCATGTGGATGGCATTCACCTGCACCATGGTACGCGGGACGTACAACGATGCCGCTGTCGATGCCCGCAAGATTCACCTCTGCGACTTCGCCTCTGCCGGTAGCCGCTGGGACGAGAGCGAACGCTATCGCGTATGGCTGCCCCGCATTGTCGACGGACGCATAGACCGCGGACAGGAAGCCTCCGGCTACTGGTAAGCCGAACAAGCCTCTATCACACCAGCGTACCTACGAACAAAAAACATATAATCCAACAGAAAAAAACGCAAAGTTAATGGTAATGAGTTAATGTTTGCGTTTTTTTGTTTTTCATCCACATGAAGTGTCCGAAGGCCTGACATAGATATAGACAAAACTGATGCTGAATGACCGATTTGGATAAGAAAAAAGGAAAGGATTTCCAGTTTCCTTCCTGACATAAAGGAAACGGCCAGACAATGGAGGATGAACACACACGTTCCCTCCCATCAATGCAGCAGTGAGCGAAGGAAGGTGAGCGTGTCAGTCTCTATCGGCAGGGGTTCGGTCAGGAGCGGAGCGATTTCTACGAAGGAGTTCTCTACCCGGGCGATGGCGGGCGAAGGGTCTTCTCCGCGGAGGCGGGACTGGAAGTAGGCTTGTAGGCGCGGGAGGTAGTAGTCGCGTACCAGTCCGCTCCACAATCGGGCGGAATAGTCGTTGACAGGCTCGCGGTCGCGATGGGGGGCAATCCAGGTGGTGACCAGTCGACGGGCATTGCGGGCATAGAGGTTCTGCTGACCGATAGAGGTCCCCATCTGCATGGCTTGTTCTTCCCACCGGGAGAGGCGGTAGTTGGGGTGCAGCTGCAAGGCGGCATCGAGCTGCATCATCCTGCGGGAGATGTCCTGTAGTAGTGCCTCTGTCTCTTCGCTGCGGCCTTCGTCCAAGGTCTGTCGGGCCCGGCGGCAGAGCTCTTCCACTCTCCCAGCGGCATAAAAGGCGGCGGCCTCTGTCATGTCGGCCAGCAATAAGGGGGAGAGGGAGCGAGGCGTTTCTTCAAACAGGGCTTCCACAGCGGCGTAGAAGGTGCTGTCCTGACCCACGGTGCCTACTCCGGTGTAAGGGTACATCTGCCAGCCATAGCGTGGGTGGTCGGTGAAGCGGCTGTAGAGGCTGTGACGCAAGCCGTCGTAATAGCGGCGGACACCGTCGCCACCACCGTCCGTTCCGTAGCGACAGCGGGCATAGTTGTCCAGCCACTCGTCAAGAGAGATGGAGTCGGAGGTCCATCCGCCATCGGCTATGAGTTCGTAGACCAGTTCGTTGTTTTCTATGCCTTCGGGGGCAAAGCCATAGCCCAGGAGGTTTCCTCGGTCACGGGCACGGAGGGCGTCAAGCCTGCCGTTAGCATAATAGTCGAGCACACCGGTCATCGCCGTCTTGCCTCCCATATTAGGGATGACGCTCCACACCCACTGCTTGCCATAGAAGGCGGGATAGGTGTCCCAGTTATAGGGCATCTGCCAGATGTAGCGGTTGTAGTCTGTGGCCATGTCGAGTATCATCATCTGCCGGTCGGGGATGTTCCTGACCAGTGCCTCGAACATGCCCTCGTCCCACTCGGCTGCCTGATAGCCCAAGGTCCATCCCTGCATGACCCAGACGGACTTTTCGTTGGCCAAGTGGATACTCTTGAAGATGGAGTCGCCATAGGCCGTCAGCAGGTCCTTGTCCTGAGGGACTATCATCTCGTTGAAACTGTCGGAGAGGTAGTATTGTCCGGCGCCAAAGGTCTCTTCCCACTTCTCGATGAAGCGTCGGCCTATCTCTACGAAGTAGGGGCTCTCCGGTCGTATGCGGGTGTTGCGTTGCTCCGGCTTCACCCAGTCCCAGCCGGTCGTGTCGGCCTTCTCGGCATAATGGTTCAGAAAGGCACGAGGTACGAAGCCTCCAAAGGCAGGGAAGATGGGTGTCATGCCGAGGTCTTTCATGCGACGGATGAGATGTCGCGTCAAGGCTATCTGCTGTTTGTCCCAGGTGGGAGACAAGGGGCCGTCCATGCTGTTTCCCGAGAGATTGCCCATGCGCATCCAAGGCAGGTGAGCCGGTCCGGTGAGCCACTCGTCTATCTCCTCGTCCGAGAGCCCCATATCCTTGAACACCATGCGATAGACGGCTTCCTGAGCAGTGAGGCACAACGGCATGTCGACACCGTGCAGGGCCATCCAGTCTATCTCGCGGTCCCAACGGGCTTCGTCCCAATAGGGCATCGTGTATCCATAGGTTACGACGTTCATCGTCTGATGAAAACGGAAGGGAGAGGTCACCGTAGGCCCGTCCTCGTCCACCGCCTCCGGCTTCACGAAACGATTGCCCGACCAGGAGGAGATGCCGGCACCATGAGCCTTCACATAGGCATAGAAGCCGCGGCATAAGGCCACACCACTACTGCCCTTGACGGTGAGCACGCCATCGCGGACAGCATAGGTATACGTGTCACAGGAATCGGCCGAACGGGCAACCAGTTCCAGGCGGACATCCATCGTGCCTCCGGTGAAGCGGTCTATCACCTCCCGGGCCGCCCGCAGGGAGGCGTCCGTTTCTGCCGTGCCACAAGAGAAATATAACAAAGCCGCACAGCAGAGCAGCAGAACGGCACAGCAACCTGATAAAGAGACTTTCATCCTTGAAGTTTGTTTTTATTTCATGAATACAAAATAGACAGCCAGAACGAGGCATACAAAGGCAGCCAAGTGATTCCAATGCAGCGACTCGCCCCTGAAAAGAACCGTGGTGAAGACGGTGAAGATTATCAATGTTATCACCTCCTGAATCACCTTGAGCTGCATCAGGGAGAACGGACCTCCGTTGCCCTGGAAGCCTATCCGGTTGGCCGGCACCTGGCAGGCATACTCGGCCAGTGCAATGCTCCACGAGAAGAGTATCACCGCATAGAGCGGCCAGTTTGTCGAGATTTTCATCTCCTGAAGCTTCAAATGCCCGTACCAGGCAAAGGTCATGAAGATGTTGGAGACTATCAGCAAGAGAACGGTATACAATCCTTTCATCATACCTATATAAAGTCAAAAATAGAATCCATCTATGAAACGACATTACACTACCTTGGCCATGAACTTCTCCCGGCTGACGATGAAGCGGATATGCTCTCCCTCGCCAATGAGCCCCTGTTCGTCGCAGGCCGATACCCGGAACGTCAGTTTGCGACCGTCTACAGCTATCAGTTCGGCGGTTGCCATCACGACGTGTCCCAAGCCGGTCGGCCTGATATGGCTGCTGCTGATTTGTCCGCCTACGGTCGAGTTTCCTTCTCCGATCGCATCCTTGACAGCCATCATGGCTGCATTTTCCATCATGGCCATCATCATCGGTGTAGCCAATACGGGCAAGTCACCACTGCCCACATGCAAGGCCAGATGGTGTTCCGCGACTACCATCCGGCTTGTATAAGTCAAACCTGTTTCCACGTTTCTGAAAAAAAGAAAAAAATTATTTTATTCGTTTGTATATGCCGCATACCTCCCGGCAATGTCGGCCTCCGCAGCATCACCGCCATGTACCAGTACGCGATAACGGAAGGTGAGCCGGTCGCCCTTGCGGAAGGTAGTGTTCTTCCCATTCTCCGGCCAGTTGATGACAGAGGCGGAGAAGAGTCCGTAATCACGCACAAACCAGGGAGCCGGGAACCACGCCGAGGAAGGGTGTTGCAGGATAGCGATGCCTTCGAGTCCCGTCCGTCTCTCGCCCGAGTAGTCCAGCCACGGAGCCTTCACGCCGAAGCATCCGTCTATGCCCTCTCCCGACAGACTGTTGATAACCCGTCCGCCTTGCTTGACAGAGAGGTCTTCGGCCACGCGCACACAAAAGAGGGAATGGATGGTCTTCTCTATCAAGACATCCTCCAGCATCTCTATCGTCACGTCAAAGTCTATCTGATAGACCTCCTTGGAGGGAGCGCTGATGGTGATGCGACGCATGTCGCGAACCGATGCCGCATGGCCCGGACGCTTCCACAGGCACTCGTCTTCAATCACCACATGGTATTCGTCAGCGGGAACAAGACGGGCACCCAAGGAATGAATCTGCCCACGCTCCAACCCCTCCTGCCAATAATTGGCACCATTGAGTTTGTCGCAAGCCAGGTACATGGAAGCCTGATGCGGATAGAGGGAGTTGCGCATAGCCGTGAGTGAGCCACCAGATACAGGACCGTTGACCGGATAGAAGAAAGGGTATTTCTCGTCATCCTGGAAGCGGTAACTGGTGATGTATTTATCGCCGGCTGTAATGTCTATATGTCGGCCTATCTGTACGGCTGTAACCGGAAGTGGCTGGGCCACAGACAGGCTGCACCAGGCAAACAAGAGGCCAATCATCGTGCAAAGTCTTTTCATAGAATATACCATTATAAAAATATGAGCGTTAGAAATCTCTGTATGGGGGATTGCTTCTTCCGGCCACTGCCCAGCACTCCATCTCGACCAGCCATTGAGGGCGGCAGACAGGAGCCAGGGTGATGACCGTCGGAATGTCATCAAAACGCTGTTTGAAAAGCGTTTGAACGATGTCATAATCGGCTACATCGCGCAGATAAACCACAATCTGCATCACGTCCTCATAGGTCGTGTCGGCTTCCTTCAACAGGGCCTCTACATTCTCCCACATGCGCTCGGTCTGCTTCCTTACATCGCCCACATGGACAACCTGTCCGCGGTTGTCGATGGACGCCGTACCCGAGATGATGGCATGCGATCGGTCGCCGAAGTCGAGCCGCGTGCCACGCTCAAAGGTAACGCCATACTCATAGGTCGGGTTGAGGTGAGTCGGTGCATAGAGATAATGCTGCTGCCGGCGGTCAAATCCCATTAGGGCATAAGTGCCCAGCTGAACCAACGACTTGGTGTCGGCGGGAGCACCCCCGATACCGGTAGAGGCAATGTAGTGTGTCTTTTCCGTCAGGCCTTCGCGGATGAAATTCTCCTTGCGGGCCTTGACCAATCCCGCATAGTGGGTGTCGACATCGCGCACGAAGAACCAGGTGCGGATGCAGTTCTCGGCCAATGTGGCCCCATAACGCGACAAGCTGTCCTCATATCCCTGCAACAGACGTTCCGTCTGCCGAGCCGAATCGCCCTCCTGCTCGTGCATACCCATCTTCCACAGGTGGGTGTAGCCGTTGTGTCGGGCAACGAGCATGTCGTCCTCTTTGCTCACTGTGGTGCCTCGTTGCAGGTAAATCCATACGGCCAACTTAGACCCGTCCAACAAGGGTTGCTGGATGAAGCTCAAGGCACAGGTGTCTTCCTGCTTCATCAAAGGAACCTGATTGGTGGCATCGTTGAGGAAGTATCGCTTGAAGACAGGATGAGCGTCCCGGAGCAAGGCCGTGTTAAGCAAGCGTTCCTCTCCCGCATAAATGCGACGAAGCTGCTGCTCGAACAATTCGCCACGAGCCTCGACATGCAGGATGACATGAAACTCGCCCACCCCACCGGCCGGTACGAAGGAAGAGACTTCGGCACAAACACCGATTTCCTCCCAATAGATTTTCTCCTTCTGCATCATTCCCTCAGGACAAAGAGTTTACCGCTGCTGCTATTCTCTCCAAAGCCTCTGACAGCTGGGCGCGCGTGCAGCCGGCATTCAACCGCATAAAGCCCTTGCCTTCTGGTCCAAACATCGTACCGCTGTTCATGGCTACACCGGCCTTATCTATCATCAACTTCACCAGTTCCTCCTGCTCCAATCCGAGTTTGCGGAAGTCGAGGAAGATGAGATAAGAAGCCTGCGGGCGAATCATGGATACCTGAGGCATGTTACGCTCCAGATACCCGGCTGTAAAGTCTATATTTGAATCTATGAAACGGCAAAGATCCTGCAACCACTCCTCACCCTCGTTATAGGCGGCGATGGTGCCGACGTACGACAGTGTATTGCCCTCGCTGAACTCCCCATGCTCCATGAATGACTGGAACTTCTCGTTCAGTTCCGGATTGACAATGATGGCATACGAACTGCCTATACCTGGCATATTGAACGCCTTGCTCGGAGCCGAGAAGGTAATGGTGCGGCTCGCCGCATCGGCCGATACCGTGGCAAAGGGAATGTGCGTATAGCCGGCAAGAGTCAGGTCGGCATGTATCTCGTCACTGAACACCAGCACGTTCTCCTCGCAGGCAATCCGGGCGATTTGCTCCAGTTCTTCCCTTGTCCATACACGGCCGCCCGGGTTGTGAGGATTGCAGAATATCATCATCTTGCAACCCCGGATGTCCTCTCTGAGGCGGTCAAAATCTACATGATAATGCCCGTCCCGAAGCGTGAGCGAGTGGAACACCACCTCGCGGTTGAAGCCTTCCGTCACCAAGAAGAACGGATGATAGACCGGCGACATGACCAGCACCTTGTCACCCGGATTCGTAAAGCACAACACGCTGTAAGCCTGCCCCCTTACCACACCGGGAACGAACGTCAGCATCTCGGGCGTTACATCCCACCTGTGGCGACGATGTTGCCAGCGGCAGACAGCCGGCGCCCAGTCGGGGTCCGTACGCTGGTAACCCATCACCTGTTCGTCCAACTTACAGCGCAAGGCATTCATCACAAAGGGGGGCGTCGGAATATCCATATCGGCCACCCACATGGCTATCAAGTCATCTCGGCCAAAATTCTTTTCCATGGCATCCCATTTGTAACAGTTTGTGCCACGGCGATTTATTTTTTCTTCAAATGAATGATTCATAATCTGTCAATACGTTTATTTGCGGGCAAAAATACAAAAATTAAGCACATTTTTACTTACTTTTGCCCATGAAAAACGGCTCGTCAGCTGCTTTTTCGAGCTCTCTACACCTCAACAATATGATAAAAGCATTGTTTTTCGATATTGACGGCACACTCGTCAGCATAAATACCCATCACATTCCTTCATCCACCATCCGGGCCTTAGTGGAGGCCAAGCGCAGAGGTGTGAAAATCATCATCTCTACCGGTCGGCCGCCCATTATTATCACCTGCCTGAAGGAAATGGAGGAACACGACCTCATCGACGGATATGTCACGATGAACGGAGCCTACTGTTTCATCGGCGACCGATTGCTTCACAAGAACAGCATCCCCCGGCAAGACGCGCAAACCCTCATCGAATACTGCGAGCAGGAACAACTGCCTTGCATCATCGTGGGCGAGCACTCCATCTGCTGCTGTCCGCCCGGCCGTCTCATCGACGAGATATTCCACGAAGGGCTTCACGTCGACGTCGACATACCTCCCATCAGCAAGGAAGAAGCCCTGAGCCACGAGATATTCCAGCTCACACCGTTCATCGACCGTCAGCACGAGCGTGTCATCTTCCCGCAAATGCCGCATTGCGAACTGGGGCGCTGGCACCCGCTGTTCGTAGACATCACCTCCAGGGGTAACACCAAGCAACTCGGCGTACAACACGTCATGGAATACTACGGTCTGAAACCGTCCGAAATCATGACATTCGGCGATGGGGGCAACGACATCCCCATGCTCAGGATTGCCGGCATCGGGGTAGCGATGGGCAATGCTTCGCCGGACGTTCAAGCGGCAGCCGACTATGTCACGGACCATGTAGACGAAGATGGCATCCTCCACGCCCTCCAACACTTCAACATCATTTAGCCGCCCATGTTTCCCGACACCGACAACAAGGAGTTTCAAAATGCCCTCAACCTCATCCGGTACACCAACCATTCCGTATTCCTGACCGGCAAAGCGGGCACCGGTAAGTCGACCTTCCTGCGCTACGTCTGCGAACAGGTACACAAGAAGCATGTCGTCCTCGCCCCTACCGGCATTGCAGCCATCAACGCCGGAGGCAGCACGCTGCACAGCTTCTTCCGGCTGCCCCTTCACCCGCTGCTACCCGACGACCCGGGGCTCAGTCCGAGGAAGATGCGTGAGACCTTTAAATACTCCAAAGAAAAGCGCAAACTCATTGAGGAACTGGAACTCATCATCATCGACGAGATTTCGATGGTAAGGGCAGACATCATCGACACAGTAGACCGCCTGCTGCGCGTCTATAGCCACCAGATGAGAGTCCCTTTCGGCGGCAAGCAGGTCCTGCTCGTGGGCGATGTCTTTCAGCTGGAGCCGGTTGTCAAGAATGACGAGCGAGAGATTTTGAACCGGTTTTATGCCACTCCGTTCTTTTTCTCTGCACGCGTCTTTGGCGAGATGGAACTCGTTGCCGTAGAACTGCAGAAGGTCTACCGCCAACACGACAAACGCTTCATCGGAATCCTAGACCGCATACGCAGCAATACCGCCGGGGCGGCCGACCTGCAACTGCTCAACAGTCGCTATGGCCAGACACCCAAACAAAAGCCGGGAGACGGGAAAGACCTGTACATCACCCTTGCCACACGGCGCGACAACGTAGACTTTATCAACGACTACCACCTGAAGGAGCTAAGCGGAACGGCCACCTGTTTTGAAGGAAAGGTGACGGGAGAATTTCCCGACACGAGTCTGCCCACCCAAAAGATACTCGAACTCAAGCCCGGGGCACAGATTATCTTTATCCGCAACGACATGAACCACCAATGGGTGAACGGAACCATCGGACTGGTAGAAGACTTTGATCTTGAGAATGGAACCATCTACGTGCTTACCGACGACGGCAACCGCGTGGACGTCAGGCAAGAGGTGTGGAACAACATACGCTACACCTACAACGAAGAGACCAAGAGCATCGACGAAGAGGTACTGGGCAGCTTCACCCAGTTCCCCATCCGCCTGGCATGGGCCATCACCGTGCACAAGAGCCAGGGGCTCACCTTCCAGCGCGTCTCCATCGACTTCACCGGCGGAGCCTTCGCCGGCGGACAGGCCTATGTAGCCCTCAGCCGATGCACCTCCTTAGAGGGCATCACTCTGCAGAAACCCCTCAACCGCAGCGACATCTTCGTCCGGCCCGAAATCATCAACTTCAGCCGGCGCTTCAACGACACCTCGGCCTTCGACCGAGCCATGAAAGAAGCTGGAGCCGACATAGCCTATGCCGCAGCAGCCAAAGCCTTCGACCGAGGAGACATGGACTCCTTCCTCTCCTCCTTCTTCAAGGCCATCCATGCACGCTACGACATCGAGCGGCCCGAAGTGATGAGACTCATGCGGCGCAAACTGGGCGTCATCAACTCCCTGCGCCAAGAGGTGCAACAACTGAGGCACGAGGCACACGAGCGCGAAGAGTCACTACACCGTTTTGCCGATGAGTACGTAGAGATGGGAGATGAATGTCTGCGCATGAAGATGCCCGAAGCCGCCATGAAGAGCTACGAGAAAGCCACCTCTCTCTGCCCCGGCCACCAGGAAGCCTGGAAACGCATCCGCAAACTGGAGAAGGCAAACAGGAAGGGGAATAAATAAAGCCGAACAAACGACAGACAAAAAAGAAACGAGAGAGAAGAACTCGTTTTTTTTACTTGATGGGCCGGAACAGAAGGCAGGCTCCGCCGCCGGGTGCCAGTTGCAGCGGCAGGGTATCGGTGGAGACGACCTGTCGGGTCTTCTCGCGGAGCACTTCGCGGTTGGTCAGGTAATGGGCATCCACGCCATCCTCTACGACCAGTGCTTCGTACGTCCCTTCGGGCAGGAAGGAGAGTGGCAAGGAGAGGGTGCGAGCGGTCTCGTTGGTAGCGGCCGCCACAAGGAAGGCTTCATCGGTCTGCCTCATCATGACGATATACTGTCCTATCTCACCTGCCAGCGTCCGGCTCTCTCGCCAGGGCATGCGCTGTGCCGAGAGGAAGGCAAGCAAGGAGGGGTATTTACGGTAGTATTCCGGTATGTCGGGCAATATCGTAGCACCGGAGAAGACTATCAACGTGCGGGCAGCCTCAGCCACCAAGGTAGATGGTACCGGTTGGTTTTCGTCGACACGCGTAGTCGGTCCCTGACGGAGGTCAAACATACCATTGTTCATATCAATCGGTCCGGCCACCATATTGACAAATACCGCGGTGCAGAACGTGCTAGGCACGAAGACCCGATGGGCATCAAGCTGTGCATGACAGTACTCGCGTGTGACAGCATTCGGCCAAGTGCGCATCTGTCCATAGGGGTGAACCGGTCCGTCATGGAAGTCGACCAGCAGATGATTCTCCGCACACAAGGCCGTAATGCGCTGCGTCCAGAGATTCTTCTCCTCGGGAGTTCCACTCATAAACCCATACTTCACACCGGCTGCCCCCCAATCGCCATACTGTTTCAAGGTCTTCTCAATCGGGAACTTGCGGCCACCCACATCGTTCAAGTAGAGCCATATCCCGACACCTTTCTCTCGTGCGTAAGCCAACAGCCGTTGCACGTCATTCGCCTTCTCACCGTTAATTGGATCTGACTCTTTCTCAAACTCGGGGCCGTACCAATTGGCATCAAGCACCAGGTAAGGGAAGCCCAGCTCGGCGGCAAAGTCGACCATCCTTGTCCAGGATGGGTAAGACATCGTATAGGTGAATCCTTCCCATTGCGCTCCATTGATGCGCCAGTCCCATAGCGCCACACCGGGCTTTACCCATGAGAAGTCCATATCGGGTGCTGGGCTGGGATTTAACAGTTCGAGCAGATGGCTGTCAACCAAAGTGCCCGGAGTACGCCCCACCATCATTACCCTCCAAGCCGATGTATAGCCGGGTTTCAACTTCCCGAAAACGCCAGCCGAGGAAGCCACCACCAAGTCTGTCTGTCCGAGATGAGACGCGAAGCGCAAGGGGTCACCCTCCATCAGACACGCCTCGTGAATATTCAGGTAGAGAGAATCATGCACCTTCAGGGTGACATTAGAAGGTCTTACGGCATCCACCTTGCTTAAATTGACCGGTCCATAATTAGCCTGCTCGCCGTTATAGAACCAAGCCGTCGGGTCAGATGCCAGATTAAACTGCGTCAGTTCAACCGCTTCCATCTCCTTACCCTCCTCGGGAATGAGATAACGGAAAGCCAACCCATCATTATATAACCTACACTCAATGGTCAATTGTTGAATGGGAGCCTGCGGATTCTGGCAGGCCATCTTCAAGTTCACCTGATTATACTGGTCGGGTACTACACTCCGCTTGCCCCATAGCGGTTTCCACTCCTTGCTGACAGACAATTTCGTTTGCTCTACAATCTTCCAGTCTGCATCCGGCAAGAAGCAACTGTCTGCCAGCCCATATCCCATGCGCGAAGCGTCGACTACCAACCGGTTGTCAACTTTCACCCGATAACTCCACGAAGTTCCTTCCAGGGCGTTCATCTCAAACGAGATGGTGCCATCCGGAGAATCTAACCGGACACGCTGAGAATCACTGCATGATACGAAAACAACACAAAACAGTACCAAGCACATCCATGACTTTAAACGTAAACTCATATTATCTTTATTTAACAAATTGTTCTTCTCAACATCTTGATTATGTAAACCAGCGTTATTTCACCTCTACCATCGTGCCTGCCGTATGGCTGACAAACTCGGGCGCATAAGCACACTGTATCTCGGCTCTCCCAACCTGATAGCGTCCCTCATGTGTAATGACGAGCGGATAGGTAATGACATGCACCCCTTTCTCCAAGTGGTTCAGGAAGAAATTGACAGAAGCATCCTTCACCTCCCGGTAATAGCCTAATCCTTCCTTCCACTGATAGCCGCTCAAGGCACCGATGACCTCCATGCAAGCGGCATGACGGTCTTTCAACTGCAGGAAGTCATACGAACGATTTGTTTGGATGACCAGACGCACAATCACCTTGTCTCCCCGAAGAAGTGACTCCTCCTTCATAGGTTTTAAAGAGACATTGCCATGACTGTCAACCCGCTCGACAAACAGCTCCTTCGTGAGGCGGATATCAGGCGAGCCAAAAGCCTTCACTTCGTTCTCCGGCATACGATAGCGGGCGTACACCGCTCCCCAGGCAATGCCCCCTCCGGTCTTCTCTACACGGACCTCAGAGGCACACATCACCTTCTTGTCTTCCGCAGCAAACTCCTGATGAACATACTTAGTACCGGGAATAGCAGAATCGCTTGTTCGCACTTGTCGGTCGGCAACAGAAAGGGTCACGTCACCTTGACCTCCCAGCCAATCACTACCCATAGCAAGCAAGGCATAGACCGCATCGGCCGTCTCCACCTCCGCCCGCCAGGCAGACACTTGCTTCTGCTTCAGCAACCAGATTTTCAGTTCGTCGACAAGCGCTCCGTCCCTTCCGGTCAGCGACAAGGCCTCTATCATGGAGACCACCGCGGGAATGGCGGCAGAACGCCAGGTGTCTTTTCCATCCAGAAAAGCGAAGTGGGCACCCAGTTCGTCCTCCGAAGTCAGATGCTCACGCAAGGACACCAAGAAGCGCTCGGCCTGCCCGCTCTCCCCATTCATCCAAAGGATGTACGCCATCTTGGCGAGGCGTTCCATGTCTTCGCACGAAATCTGACGCTTCAGGAGGTCAAGGAAAGCGGCATAGCATTTCCTGTTTGCCTTCGGAATGTCAGCCCCATGCAAGGTGACTAAATAGAGATACTCCAAGGCTTGTGTAGGCAACACCGTGTTCTCTTCCTTATGCGACTGCAACTCTTCATACATTTTTCGAGCCCGTTCGTGTAAATAGGACATGGACTGCTCCAACATCGTTAAGGATGCCTCATCGAGTGTGCCCGACATGCTCTTGAGCCTCAACAGCAAGGTTGTTATATAAGAGGTTACATAGTGGCTCCCTTGCATACCTTTATACCAAGACCACGTGCCGTCCGAGGATTGTAGATGCCTCAACTTCTCCACCGCCTTGTGAAGGAGAACCTGCTGTTGCTCCCTGTCAAGAAGTCGGGATAAGCGCTCCAACTGTTCGTCTTCACTCTGCGCATCGAATACCCAAGGTGTTTCCGCCAAAAGGACTTGCTTCAGGTCTTCATTCCGCTCCAGCACACTACGCGCCTTTTCCTTATCCTTCACAAACAAATCCAGCAAGCGGGCATACTCGGCATGGCTGTTCAGATATCCGGAGACTATCGTATTGGCATAATAGGCATTGGCCCAGGCTATGGCATTGTCTGACGTAGGATTGGCAAGGACTGGAAGTGCAAACAGAGCTGTCCATGCCGGATTCCCGGTCAGTTCGACCACCATCTTGGCATCCTGCACATGCTTGTCATGATGGTTGAACAAAGCAGAGATGTCATCACTGCGCTTCTCTCCTCCACGGATAGGCAATGGGACCGCTTCCACCTGACAGACCATATTGCTGAGCACCGGCAAGACATATTGTTCGCCGTCAGCAAACTCCTTGTCATGGCTTTCAGCGACAAAACGGACTCCAATCAGGGAACCGCGGTGAGGCACCGCATAATCAAACGACACGACTTTCGTTTCGCCCGAAGGCAGTTGGAAGGTTTTCTTTCTGGTCAGCAGGACGTCATCCGTTTCCGGATCGAACAACTGCATGTACAAACACCCGCCTACCGACTTGGGAGAGAGGTTTGAAAGAGAGGCAGCAAGCGAAGCCCGGTCGCCCATCCGCAAGAAACGAGGCAGAGAGGCATTGATCATGAAAGGCTTGGAAGTAGACATCGAGCCGGAAAGCATGCCGGTCTGCATATCTCGGGTATGGGCTATGCCCTTAAACTGCCATTCCGTAACACTTTCGGGCATGGTGAACGACAGGACAATCTCACCCTCCCTGTCTGTCCGCAACTGAGGCAGGAAGAATGCCGTCTCGGCAAAATCGGTCCGGATGTCAACCGGCGGCAACGATGTCTCCTGCTGAACGTCCGTCTTTTCTTGTCCGTCCACTTCCTCTGCCCTTGTCTGGTTAGCTGCCGACTTGGCCATCATGACCGGAGCGGCAGCGACCTCATCAAAGACCTCGGTCGTAGCAGCCGCCTTGCCAATTGATAGTCTAAAGGTTCTTCTGCCAACAGGCATGGCCGTATGTCTTTGAGTGCTGAGGCAGAAACGGTCATACGACAGGAGTTCTCCCACCGAGGTTCTTCCGGTAAGGAGAGAACTATAAGATAATGTATGGTAGTTCATGCCCATGTTATGTCTTGAGCCGACATAATGCTTAGGGTAGAATGACACATCTAACGACTGGCAGAAAGGATAAATCCGGTCCAAAGACGCATCATAAAGCAAGGCCATGAACTCAGCCTCTGCCGCCTTGCCCTGTTCGTCGTTCACAACAAGCCGCCATTCTTCCTGCTGACCGGGCAACAGTCTGTCACGCATCACTTTCCACTGGATGTCAAGTCTGCGAGTCGGCTGTTTGCGGGTAAACGCCAGGCTGGATTCTCGATACAGGCCATCCTTTAACATGCCTACAAGCAGCGTCACGCCATCTCCATACTCCTGCCTATAAGGGATTTCTATCGTTTGCAGGGTGTCTGAAAGGAACATCCCTTGCGAAGAGATGCGTCTCCCAGCACTAAACACGTCCATCATCACATAAGCATCCTGACAGGTCGTTCCCAGATAGTATTTCCCCGGAACCCCTTCGCCAAACTCATTCTCTTCGGCATAGACAAACAGCGGAGTCTCATCTGCGAGTCTCCTGTCCGACCTTGACAAATAGAGAAACTCCTTCTCGGTCGTTTCCTCCTTCTGATGATAGGTTGCCATCACCCGCATGCGGTATTTTCCGGACGGTAAGTCACCCAGTTCCTTCAGACTGAAAGGCCGGCCCGACAAGAACTCTCCGGATGCCACCACTCGCCCGCCCCGCAGCAACGCATAACGTGCAACCATCGACAAGTTCGTTCCTGAATTATTCTGCACGTTCACAACTACCTCCGGCATTTGCTCTTTAATCAAGACCTCGGGCATCTTCAGGCTAAAACGATAGGCCGTTTGAGCCACATGCAGCAGGAACTCCTGCCGGTGATATTCACCCGAAGCATCCGCTACCGAAGCCTCTATCCTGTATTGCCCCCCTTCAAGAGCCACCAGGGGTACCGGAATCATGAAACCACCGGTTCTGTCCAGTTCCATCGTATCACACACCATAGGATTGTCCTCTCTGTTCCACCACGAATAGCCTCTCAAATGATGTATCGTGTAGACGAGCGGTGCACCCTGCATTGAACGCCCGCTAAATGCCTTGACATTTCCCCTCAAAGGGACGGTATCGCCCGGCGCATAGGCAGACGAGGGAGTCTCAAAGCGGATGTCGAACGTAGGCCGCTTATACTCTTCTACCCTGATAGACACGCTTCCTTCATGCGGGACTGTGGAAATCGTGAAATTCCCATTCAAACAAGATGCAGGTAGCGTAAACTGAGCCGTAAAGGAGCCGAAGTCGTTTGTCCGGACCTGCTGCTCGGCCACAACCTTTCTATTTGCATCCAAGAGCTGCAACGTATAGGCAGTCTGTTCACAGACATGAGCCTTCCAGGCCTGCTTCCGATAAGCGATACCTTTCACATAAACAACCTGTCCCGGGCGGTAAATGGCTCTGTCGGTAAGGAGTTTCAGGTGTCTGGTCTCCTTTTCCTCCGTTGAAGCATAGAAGTATCCTCTCCCCAAGTGGGCATTATATTGTAAGGTAAAATCATCGCCCTTACTGATCCGGCAAAGCGACCTTTCAATGAAACACTTACCGGAATCATCCGTCACATGACTTCCAATCAGGGTATCGTTCTGCGAGTAGCATTTCACTTCAGCTCCCGAAACCGGATGACCGGTGCTGGAATCAAGTACTCTCATCTCCATTGCTTCATCAGGCAACGGCAGTACAACCGTGTAAAAATGGGTTACATAAAGCAAGCCACACTCCTTGTCCCGGTTGGTCGTCAGTAGATAGGTACCGACTTCGTCCGGAGCCATGACCATCAACGTGGTGTCACACCAGGAATAGGGTAAGTCCTTCCGGTCAACACCCTGACGCGGATTGGGCGAAAGCTTGAAATCATCGCCCCTCGTCAACCGGCTCTTTTTCCTTAAACGAGAGAGATTCCCCTCACGCCTCAAGGCAGACAATTCCTCCGGTGAATCTATCCGGACCTTATACCACTTGAGACTTAATGCTTCCGTATGCTTGTATCGCACGTTCAGGCGGAATGACTTTGACGGATATACGTATTCCGGATACGTCAATGATACCGACTGCTGGAGCACTTCTTCCCTGAGATTCTTCAGCCGGAACACGCTTTTGGACTTCCTGCACCTGGAGATTCCTTCGTCCAATGTCTGAATCAAGTCGCTCCAGCGTTGTTCGGTCTGCAACTGATCCGCCATCTTCACATAAACCTCCACGAGCGACCGGTCCGGGTACACTCCGGCCGACAGTTCCTTCAACCTGCCCCAATAGTCGCCGGCTGACAACAGACTATTTCCATGTTGCCACTCCAGATACTCGAGCAAGGATAATGTATAAGCATCGCCACAGCCTTCTTTCGCCCGGTAAGTATCCAGCATCAACCGGTAAAGTTCGCCCACCCTGCGCCTGTAGAATGCTCTCTCGTTCTCGTCTGCTCGCGTCAGGAAAGCATGAAACGACTCCAAGTCCAGCTTCACGATGACATGAAACAAGTCATGCAGAAAGAAGAGGCTGAGATTCTTCCTTTCGGTCTCGACAAACGGAACATAGTCTGTCGCCTTCGCGTTGCTTAGCAACTCAACATGTTGCAAAGACTTGCTGACACACTCGTCTATCTTCTGGTGAAACATTTTGGCATCCCACAACCGGATATCTGCCGGAGATTCTTCAGCATCAACCGGCACGATCTTCCGGATTGACCAACTGTGCCTGGCCAGATAAACGGCATACTGATTGGCCAGGACGCTGTACAAGATGGAACGCGTAACAGCATGCTCTTCCTGCTGAGCCCACTGCTCTAAATCCCTTAGATTCGAATACAGGCTATCCGGGTTCAGTTCTTCCTTCAACTGATATTGAAAAAGCGTAGCCTTCAACAGCTGGGGAGCATTCCGTTCCTGTTGTCCCAATGCCATGATTTGGTGCAGACAAGCAAGAGCCGACCGTGGGCGATTCTGTTCCTTTGCCTCTTCAAACT
>JAQXZK010000207.1 GCA_029227175.1 Bacteroidales bacterium
CTACGCCACCGACCCTCGCCAAATCATCCGCATCGGCATGAACTTCTCGTCCGAGACCCGCACCATCGCCGAGTGGAAGGTGCAATCCTGCTAACAGTCGTGCCGTGAAACTCCTCATACGAATTTTATTTTCTACCCTCACACCCTCACACTTCTTGTAATCTATTGGTTATCTATATTTTAAGTGTGAGGGTAGGTGTGAGGGTGTGAGGGTAGTGAGGGTAAAACTGGGTATATCGCGCCACTTTTCGCATAAAAAACGTCCGAAAAATCGTCCTTTTTCACTCGTTTTTGAGGCATTTCCAATCAAAACGCCCCATTTTTCGCCCGAAAACAGCCCTTTTTCTGATGATTTGAGCAAGAAAGAGGGCCATGCCTACCCTACCTATTGACGAGTTGGTACATTTAGTTTGTCAGAGCTATCTGACTCCCCTCCCCGGAGGAGGAGAATTGAATAGTGTCTTTTGTCACTTCGGACAAACCGAATGTACCGCTTTCCGTCATCATCGAATAGGTATTTGTCGGCTGTACGCATATATCTTCTTCTTGAGTTTCATACGATTGAAACTCATAGTTTCATATAATTGAACTCGGAGTTTCAGTAGGTGAAACTAAGTGAAACTCTCTATTCCCTGACTTTACGAAATAACCATTTGGTTCCAGGAAAGACTTTTGTATTCGGCTCATCCTATATTTGGAGTGATAATCACTATTATCGGGTGAGAAAACCTACGCAAGGAAGGGTAAAAAGGCAGGATTTCCATGTGATTTCACCTGAATGTATGCTAGAACGGGAATAACCATAATCTTTTTCTGAATTAATTGCATTTTAATTCTATATTAAGCCTTTCTCTTCTTTATTATTAATATATTCTCCCTTACTTTGTTCTCGAAACAATAATACCCCAAAAACACTAAAAGAACGAATATGAAGAAAAGAATTATTTTACTATGCGGTGTTTTAGCTAGTTTGACTATGCTTCCTGCAAAAACGTATGCGCAAACAGCCAAAGGAGCAAACAACGAAAGAGTAGTCTATCCTTATACCTATGCTCCCTCCGAAGGTTTGGTGAACAAATTTGAAACAGAGTATCGAAAAGAAATTTGCCTAAATGGTTATTGGGATTTCTTGCCAGTTGCATTGCCTAAAGAATACAAACAAGGAAAAGGGGAAGCACCCGAATTGCCTTTCCCGGCAGAAGAATCTACATGGAGTACAACCCGCATTAAAATACCTTCACCTTGGAATATCAACTCCTTTGCTTACCGTGACCTTGAAGGTCCTGACCATCGTAACTATCCCTCCTATCCCAAAGAGTGGGAACAAGTAAAGATGGCATGGATGAAAAAAAATATCACCATTCCAGCAGACTGGGCAGGGGAACAAATCAAATTATATTTTGAGGCTGTAGCTGGTTTCGCCGAAATATATGTCAACAAGGAAAAAGTAGGTGAAAACTTCGACCTTTTCCTTCCTTTCAGCTTCGACATTACCGACAAGGTCCAGCCGGGACAAACCGCAGAAGTTTTGGTAGGTGTACGCAGTCAGCAGTTGTTTGAAGACAAAAGTACGGTAGGTCGCCGTATCGTGCCTGCCGGTTCTATGTGGGGATATCACATAAACGGCATTTGGCAAGATGTATATCTGTTAGCACTCCCCCAAATACATATAAAAGATGTATATGTAAAACCACTTGTTTCACAGAACAAATTGGAAGTGGAGGTAACAGTTCAAAACCACACGAACAGGAAAACAGACCTGCAATTGCAAGGTAACATCCGCCAATGGATCAATCAGGCGGGAACAGATGTTCATTCGGCTCCCGTACCAGCTTGGACATTGGGAACGGAAGCACTGCAAGTTGCGCCAACCAAACTGTCTGTGGCTGCCGGGACTTCTCAAAAGGTAACAATACAAGTGCCTGTCAGTGAAAATGTATTGGCATATTGGACTCCGGAACATCCCAACCTTTATGCCTTGCAACTTTTTGTCAAGGATAAAAAACAGATACTAGATTTAAAATTCGAACGTTTCGGCTGGCGAGAATGGACATTGCAAGGTACTACACAATGCTTGAATGGAAAGCCATACACATTGCGTAGCGATTCTTGGCACTTCATGGGGGTTCCACAGTTGACACGCCGTTATGCTTGGGCATGGTTCACTGCCATCAAAGGTATGAACGGTAATGCAGTACGTCCTCATGCACAAGTCTATCCCCGTTTTTATCTGGACATGGCCGATGAAATGGGTATCTGTGTATTGAACGAAACTGCCAATTGGGCCAGTGATGGTGGTCCTAAACTTGATTCCGAACATTTTTGGGATATTTCCAAAGAACATTTAAAGCGTTTCGTCCTGCGTGACCGCAATCATGCTTCTGTCTTTGGTTGGAGCATCAGTAACGAAAACAAGCCGGTTATCTTAAACGTGTACAACAAACCCGAATTGATGCCCATGCAAATGAAAGCATGGGAAGAATGGCGTGACATCGTCCGTCAGTATGACCCGACGCGTCCTTGGATCTCGTCAGATGGGGAAGATGATGGTGATGGCATTCTGCCTGTTACAGTAGGACATTATGGTGACATGAATTCCATGAAACACTGGATAGAAATTGGCAAACCTTGGGGCATCGGAGAACATAGTATGGCTTATTATGGTACACCCGAACAAGTGTCAAAATACAATGGTGAGCGTGCTTACGAATCGCAAAAAGGACGTATGGAAGGTCTGGCCAATGAGTGTTATGACTTGATTGCCAATCAACGCAACATGGGGGCATCTTATAGTACTATCTTCAATATGGTATGGTATGCCTTGAAACCTCTTCCCCTGGGCAAACGCAATATAGGAACAACCCCAACTCTGGAAGATGGTATTTTCTTTACCGATTATAAAGAAGGCATACCGGGCATTCAACCCGAACGAGTAGGCCCCTATTGTACCACTTTCAACCCTGGTTACGACCCGAGTCTGCCTCTCTTCGAAGAATGGCCATTATATGCAGCCATGCGTGCTGCCAATGCACCAGGCGGTCCGGCATACTGCGAATATGCTACAGTGGACAAAAAACGATATGAAGCTCCCGAAGCGATAGCACCAGCCAAACCATATCAGGAAATCATTTTTATAGGAGAACAGACAAGTCGTGTAAAGCAACTGTTGGATGCACAAGGTGTGAAGTTTGCAGCTAAAATAAACAATCCCACCAAGGCTCTTTATATCATCGATGGTAGCTGCATACTGGAGGAAACCGTAAAGAAAGAGATACTGAAACAGACGGCCAAAGGCACCGATGTATGGATTTGGGGACTTGAACCCGCTACGGTAGAATGCTACAACGAACTGCTGCCTCTTCCCGTGGCCTTGGATGAATTGAAGCGGTCTTCTTTCTTGCCTGTACAAAAATCATGGATACGTGGACTGAATAACTCCGATTTCTATTTCTGTGAACTTCAGAAAGCCGATGCCTCCAAGTACTCGCTGAAAGGGGCGTTCGTAGAAGAGGGCGATGTGCTGCTCAATGCTTGCAAGACCGACTGGCGACGCTGGAACAAACGTCCTGAAGAAATCAAGACAGCGGGTACGCTCCGCAGCGAAAACGAATGTACGTCAGTCACTCCGGTCTTCGTGAAGTGCCAGCGCGACAACTCCGCTTTCTACGTCAGCACACTGACCGAATTTGCCAATTCGGAAAAGGGGTATAATACATTGAAAACTATTCTGACCCATGCAGGCATCCCGTGTCGGAAATCAGAAGTGAATGTCGACGAGGTGTTCTTTATACGTGACGACCAGATGAATTTTCCTGTGGCTACACGTAGCAAGATGGTGAAAGAAGGTGACCAATGGGCTGTGGAATTCTATGTGTTTAGTCCTCGTCCGTTGGATGACTTGCTGATTGAACCGAATATGCCCAAACTCTCTCTCTCTGTCAGAGCCCGGCAGCGTTCGCTATTCATCAACGACAAGCTTTATCAGAAGGCTTCCAACGAAAGACAAGATGAGATTACATACAACGAACTCCCTTTGCTGCAAGGCTGGAACAAGCTGGTACTCAAGGTGGGAGAGGGCGACTATCATAACCGCGATTTTTCAGCCTGCTTCAAGTGTGTCAATCAGAAGACATTCCTGGCACAACTGAAAGCCAGCTTTGTGAATCCCGAAGCGAAATAAGAAACCATTACCGAATATGAGACGTTTTTGTGAACTATGCTTTTCCTGTCTGCTGATTATCGCCAGCAGCTGTACGCAGGCCGATGAAAAGCCTAAGATGTACAATTCCTATAAGGGCCTTGTTATGGCCGGTTACCAAGGTTGGTTTAACACCCCCAACGATGGAGCCAACCGTCAGTGGCACCATTATACTGGTCCGCAAGGCTTCCGTCCCGGCTCCTGCACGATTGACTTTTGGCCGGATGTGTCGGAATATGAGAAGACATACGAGACCGAGTTCCGTATGGCCGACGG
>JAQXZK010000208.1 GCA_029227175.1 Bacteroidales bacterium
GTGATTTTATGTTGTTAGAATATTTACAGGAAAACTATAAAGTAAATGAACCAATTTTTGTTTCTGATATAGACTTGCCAGTTACAGATACCAATTTGCGTCAAATGTTTAAGGTGTTGTGCGATAGTGGTCAAATCTACAGATACGAAACAGGAATATATTATATGAAGGGTAATACAAGACTAAAGGGTGGAGTTCCTTTATCTGCAAGTAAAGTGGCAAGATATAAGTATATTGCTAGAAACGGTCAGGTTAACGGATATTATTCCGGGCACACTTTTGCTAATCTTCTTGGGTTAACAACACAAGTACCTTATACGATTGAAATTGTAAGCAATGGTGCAAGTGCGAAATGTAGAGAGGTTAGTATAAAGAATCAAAAAATAATGCTTAGAAGACCTCGGACACAAATAAATAAAGAAAATGTCGATGTATTACAGTTACTAGATTTATTGAAAGATTTTGAGCAATATGTGGATGAAGATATGGTTGTAGCAACAGGTATTATTAGTTCATATATCAAAAAAATCGGAATGAAACGTTCAGATGTAGATGAGTACATTACATTGTTTCCGGATCGGGTTTATAAATATATTTATGAAATGAGGTTGTATAATGTTTTTGCATAATGACGATGGAGGTGTCGCTTGCATCATTGTCTTTTCCTACAGTGGAACTACCTGTTGAGAGCTATGTGTATCAGTATTGTCCATCAGCCGCCAGCGGAGTTAATGTATCAGAACTGTTGATGGAGATAATTGATAAAGAAATATACAAAGAAGACTATGCATCAATTACCACCTATTTTCAAAGAGAACCTATAAGCTATGACGATGCAATAAAGTCGGTTGAGATTATTGCAAGAAGTGGCATATTTGAGGAATAGAGTTAAAACTTGAGTGGAGCAGTTCGAATATATCCCTTTGCTCCGAATCTGTTGGTTTCAATAGAAGCCATTCATCCAGAATCAGGGCAACGGAATTTGCATTCGCAGGTCGCAAGTCTGTGAATCAGATCCTTGTTCAGCTTGCACCCGGAAGTTAGCACTATACTAACACACAGGGGAGGGTACAAGATACATGCTTTCTCTTTTTCTTTCTTGCTTTCTCGTTCTTTCTCGCTTATAATAAAAAAGGAGAGAAAGAAAAAAGGAAAGGATGGTGTCATAAATGACCATTTTTGAAAACCATGACACTGAATACAAGCAGGAGTATGTTCCAGGAATAGGCAAGGAAGTCGTTGCCTTTGCTAACTCCGATGGCGGGACGCTGTATATCGGGGTACGAGATGATGGAAGCGTCTGTGGGGTAGATAACCCGGATGACACAATGCTTCGCGTCGCAAGTTCGCTTAAGGATACAATAGCTCCGGATGTCATGCCCTTTGTAAGCGTAAAAGCTATAAAGATGGAAGAAAAAGATGTCATTAAGATAAGGGTATCTACAGGAACAAACAGGCCTTATTACCTTAAGGAAAAGGGACTGAAACCATCAGGTGTCTATGTCAGAAAGGGGAGTTCATCTCAGCCGATGAGCGAGGATGGAATACGCGAGATGATAATTCAGAACAGCGGACGCTCCTATGAATCGTCACGTAGTTTGAAGCAGGATCTGACCTTTGAAACACTGAAATCTGAAATGAAGAGGCAGAACCTTGAAATAGGTCAATCCCAGATGAAGACGTTGAAGTTGATAGGTGAAGACGGTCTTTACACCAATCTTGCGCTGCTGCTTTCTGACCAGTGTGAGTCCACCATCAAAATTGCCTTGTTTCAAGGTACTGACAAAGAGATGTTCCGTGACAGAAGGGAGTTTGGGGGATCTATACTGAAGCAGATGGAGGATGTATACGGTTTTTTGGACCTGAATAACAAGACCAAGGCTACTTTCTCGGGACTAGGAAGGACCGATACCAGAGACTACCCGGTAGAGTCGATGAGAGAAGCTTGGCTGAACTGCATTGTCCATAGGGACTACTCTTACAGTGGAAGCACCATAATCAACATCTATGATGACAGGATAGAATTTGTCTCTCTTGGCGGACTTGTTCCCGGTTTGACTTTGGACTCCATTTTCCTTGGAATCTCCCAGTCAAGAAACCCGAATCTCGCCGCCCTGTTCTACAGAATGCATTATATAGAGAGCTATGGAACCGGAATAGGGAAAATAAAAAGAGGCTACAAGGATTTTGCTTCAGAGCCGATATTTGAAACTGCTCCTGGGGTTTTCCGCGTTACGCTCCCTAACCGTAATGAACTGCCTAGAGTTGTAACGGAGAGAACAGTCGTCAGCAAGTCTGAATCGCTTATAGATGAGAAGAA
>JAQXZK010000209.1 GCA_029227175.1 Bacteroidales bacterium
GCGTATTAGCGATAGCGATGGGGTTGATGATTGATGGTTGATGATTGATGGTTGATGATTGAATATCCGCAGGTCTTCGACCCGCGGTTACCAATGTGCCACCCCTCTGGGGTGGATAGAGATGGCTTTGAGGCAAAACAACCATGGCACGTATTACGCCAATCGACAGCATCAGAGGCATCTCAGACAAGTATCTCGTCTCAACCTTATCTTTTCCAATCATTTATAATTCGTCGAACCCGCTTATCCGACTCCAGCGGCAAGAGAATCTATCTGCGGTCTATTGACCGATTAGGGTTATATGTGGATTGGCTGATCTGTGATAAATAAGAACGGGAGACAATACCGTTATGTTAGACAGCACTGCCTCCCTTTTTCTCTTGAAGAATGTATGAGTTAGAACTCGAACTTTTCTATTTTCATCAATCCGCTTGCCTGAATAACTGATACATATTCTGTAAATTCAGGAGTAGCAGAATGTTTGTCGAGCGCTTCCTGACTTGCCCATGTTTCGCAAATCATGAAGATATCCGGACGAGTCGCACTCTCAAATACATCATAAGCAATACAACCCTCGTGCTGCTGTGACTTTGCGGTCAACGCAATAGCAGCTTCAAGGCCTTGCGTGTAAAGGCCTTCATTAGCCTGAAAGAAACAATTTAAACGAATCATAATTATGTATGTTTGATTGAACAAATATATTTTTGACCCCAATCGGCGAGTCGACCACAGTCAGCTTTTTTTATTGCTGTTCCACCTTGAAATGGGTGATTTCGCTGGCGAATCGACCGGTGTGGCGCAGTGGAAATACCAGTGTGCGTACCTGAGCCATGGACTTCTTACCTTCCTTGTCGTACCAGAAACGGCGGGTATTGAGTTCCTCGACCAGTTTTCCATTCAGGTAGAGACGGGTTGCCTGGTTGTCACCCTCAATCGCAATACGGCAGATTCCACTCTGAGGCAAGGCATGTGAGAATGTATATAGATAGCCTTCGCGCGCAAAGCCAATCAGTCCACTGATAGGGTCAGACAAATAGAAGACGGCATGCCCGGAGCGCAGAAGTTCGGTACCGAGCTGTTCAGGCTTGGCATTTACCTCGAAAGAGACACGATAATTATAGCCTATCTCCTCCAACCCGTAACGCGTATTAGGACGAAGGCGGCCCTGCTCCATGACAACGGCCGGTTTGCGGGAGAGAATAGCCAGTTCGTTCACACCGGGAGCCTCGCTGAGCGAAAGACGGCGCTTGTCAAAGTCGGCAAAGGGCAGTGAGGTGTCTTCGGCTGTCCAGCACTTGGTGGAGAGTGTATGAATGGCCGGCATCAGGCGATGATGGATGTCCTTGACCGTAATGCCATTGCCGCAATGGTCATTCCACACAGCAAACATCCCCCCGAGAATGGCAGGGTCGCCCTTCTCGAACACCAAACCATTGACGTTGCGGGGTTCCCACTTGAGATAGAGGCTGTCGGTCTGCAGATAGTCATGATAATATCCTGCCGCTGGAACGACATACAGGTAATCATCCGGAATGCTTATCATCTTGTAGCCCAGTTTCTTCATCTCAATGGGGTCGGCATATCCATTATACCATGCTCCAATCCACACGTTTTCGGCCTTCACCGGAGTCTCTCCCTTGGCATGTGTCAAAGAGCCCCAGAAGACAGCCTGCTTGCCGAAACTCTCGACATACCTGATATAACGGTCGGTAAAATAACGGAACTTCTCTACTACCTTCTGGTCTTTGTTGGAATATTCGTCAGTACCTATGTGTACACGCGGGCCACGGAACACCGGTTCGTCACCCTCAAGATATTCCTTGAACAGGCCATCGACAAAGGTATAGACATCCGGATTGAAGAGGTCGAAATGGTCCATGCCATAGTCCTTACTACCCAATGACGGGCGATAATGGGCAAACGCCAAGGTGTGGGCAGGAACGTCAATCTCGGGTATTATCTCAACGAAACGCTTCTCGGCCTCTTTCTGGAAGTCGATAAACTCACGCTTGGTATAATGACCGTCTCGGGCAGCAAGACCCGGATAAGTCTCACTCTCCAGACGGAAAGCCGCATAAGTCTTGTCCCAATCATCATCGAAGAAGACCTTGAATCCATTGTCATTTAAATGAACCTGAAGGGTATTCATCTTATAATAAGACATCACCTTGACGAGTTTATGCAGATAAGACATCGGGATATACTTGCGGCC
Source organism: Bacteroidales bacterium (assembly GCA_029227175.1). Classification (GTDB taxonomy): domain Bacteria; phylum Bacteroidota; class Bacteroidia; order Bacteroidales; family Bacteroidaceae; genus Bacteroides. The sequence continues at coordinate 2,213 of JAQXZK010000209.1, forward strand.
GCAATCCATCATGAATCCACGCAACCGATAGGCAGGCCAGTCACGAATCTTTCCCCTTGGCAAAGCCAATGCCTGTTCCGACATCTGCAGAAGTGTGCGGGTGGCCCAATAGGCACCTTGACAAGTGGGAGCAGTGATGGTGACACGGTCGGTAATGTTCATTTCATAGCCTTCCGCACCCAGTGTCTTGTCTTTCTTGACTGCAAACACCACATCTCCCATCTGAGATTTTCCTTCGACTATCTCGGGTTTGTGCTTCCACATGATATTGACATCATCGACCAACATCTGTGCGACCTGACGCAGAGAGTCATTGCCACGAGGTATCACGACACGAGACGCATTGGTGAGCAGCATCTGCCCCTCACCTCCTTGCCACTGACGCAACTCGGGAACGACAAACGGCTTGGCGTTTTTTTCTATCGCATGGTTACTCTCCGGTAAGAAGAACAACAGCGAGCATAAGAGTAGTTTAAATAAATTCATCAGCAAAACGTTGTTTTAATTTATGCATAAAGAAAAAGAGAGTTTATGCCGGGGTACAGCCTATCTTATCTAAAAGAGTCCATTACTTGTCTTTCTCGGCATCGACCACACGCTTAACAGCATCGAGGTAGCCAAATCCATAATACATGTCAGGCAACAGATAACTGCCCTCTACCCATTCGTTCCATGCGTTGAGCGTAATCAACCGCGGTTGTTCAGGGTGCTGGCGCACATATTCGAAAGCTTTGGTCAGGTAATTGGCAAAGACTTCCGGTGTCTGATGAAAACGGGTACAGTCTTGCGGACCCTTACCAGGGAAACGCGGGGTGTCGTCCCATCCTACAGAGACACATGGGAAGAGAGGTATATCGAAGGACTCGTCCCACTGCTTACGAATCTCGACAGACATGGCAGCATGCTTCAGGTAGTCACAATCAAATCCTCCCATGTTATAGAAAGAGATACTGTTTATGCCTAATCCGTCAACAAGCGCATGGAGTTCGGCTTCTGCTTCCTTGCTCATGTACGACCCGCCGCCTACAGTCATCTGAAGATGGACATCCGGGAAACCGGCTTTCTTCACCTCCTCACGGAAATAGGCAATAGCCTTAGCGGTTTCTTCTATGCTGCCAAAACCACGTACAAGATTTTGGAAACTGAAAACGCCCATAACCGGACAACCGTCAAACTTCAAGTAGTTAGGCAACTTGAAATACTGGTTGATGACGCGATGGACAACTGTCTTGAACTGTTCCCAATCAACATCCGGATTGAAAAGAATGGACTCGTTTTCACCATGAATATGATAATTCCAATAGTTATACTTCACATCGTGATTTGCCCACATGATGTAGAAGTTCATCTTCTGATTGCTGGGTGCCTTCAGGAAACCGTCATTGAGAGCCGACTCCAAATAAGGATAGTTCATGAACCAATACCAGTCATAGATGAATGTGTTGATGCCGTGAGAGAGTGCGGTTTTAATCCACTTCTCTACCACTACGGGGTCATTATCCATTTCATATCCCCAAAGCGGTTGCTTGGGCTGGTAATGTCCCTCATACCGAGGGTCACCCTGCTTGATGACCTCCCACTCTCCGATTCCTTCCGGCCACAGATAATGGTGCCCCAAAGAATCATCATGACATGACGGCCAGATATAGGCTGCTACATACAACGGAGATGGTTCCGATTGCTGTTTGGGCGAAGAGCATCCAAACATTAGCAGAGCAACTAAAAGTGCTGGAATCAAATTCAATGTTTTCATGAAAATAAAGTATTAAATGGTTGTAAAAATCACGTTCATTATAACTGCTCGACCTTAAAATTGACGATTCGACTATGAATTAAACCTACCTGACGAAGCGGAAAGACCAGTGTGCGGACATCGGCTATCTTACCTGACTTCGGTTTGGCATATTTCCACGTAGTGTGCTGCCTGTCGACCAACTTCCCGTCCAGAAAGAGGCGGGTTCCCTGATTGTCTCCCTCAATGACAATCCTGTGCCTTCCCTCCTTGGGCCAAGCATAAGAGTAACTGCAAAGCTTTCCTTCGCGGGCATAAGCCATATTGCCGGTAATGGGGTCGGAAAGATAGAATGTTGCGTTCTCCGATTTGAAAAGAACTGTTCCCAACTCCTCACCCGCAGCCTCAACATCGAAAGAAATGCGGTAGTCATAGCCTATCTCCTCCATAGGTAGTTTCTCCCCGGGAAGGAGCGAAGACTTCTCGAAGACCGTAGCCGGTGACTTGCTCAGTATAGCCAGTTCGTTCACCCCCGGAGCCTCGCTGAGCAGAGCTCGCTTCCAGTTAAATTCAGTGAAAGGCAGTGTGGTTTGGTCGGCCGTCCAACATTTTACGGCCAACGTCTGAAGAGAGGGATAAAGCCGGTGATGAATGTCCTTGACCGTAATGCCATTCCCTACATGGTCATTCCAGACGGCAAACATACCACCGAGCAATGACGGTTCTCCTTGATTGAGGGTCACCTTATTGATGTTCAGCGGAGTCCAACTGTTATAAAGACGTTCTATGTTCAAGTAATCGTAATAGTAGCCGGCAGAGGGTACAATATAGAGTTGGCTGTCCGGTATGCTGATAATCTTAAATCCGTCACGGATAGAAGCAACGGGGTCTACATAATCTTTTGACCATGCGTACATGACCACTCCGTCAGCCTTGACAGGCGTAGTGCCCGCAGCATGCTTCAGCGAACCCCACACATAAGCCTGCTTGCCGAAACTCTCTACATACTTGATATAATGGTCGGTAAACGAGCGAAATTCTTCTACCACACGTTGGTTCTTATTGGAGTATTCGTCAGTACCTATGTGGACATGAGGGCCACGAAATACCGGTTCCTCTCCCTCGAGATATTCCTTGAACAAAGCATCGGTAAATGTGTATATCTCAGGGTTGAACAAGTCGTAATGGTCCGGTCCATACTCCTTGCTGCCCAAGGAAGGACGATACTGGGCAAACGCCAAGGTGTGGGCAGGAACATCAATCTCAGGAATAATATCCACATAACGCAACTCGGCTTCCTTTTGGAAGTCTATAAATTCACGCTTGGTATAATGACCGTCTCGGGCAGCAAGTCCCGGATAGGTATCACTCTCCAAGCGGAATGCGGCATAGGTCTTATCCCACTCATCATCAAAATACACCTTGAAACCACTATCATTTAAATGCACATGCAAGGCATTCATCTTGTAATAGGCCATGACCTTCACAAGTTGGTTCATATAACTGATGGGGATATACTTACGGCCACAATCAAGCATCACACCACGAATCTGATACATCGGCCAGTCACGGATTTGTCCCTTAGGCAGTGACATTCCCTGTTCCACCAGTTGTAGCAAAGTGCGCGTTCCCCAATAGGCACCTCTGCAGGTGGGCGATGCAATTCGTATGTTTTCCGAGATGTTTATCTCATAACCTTCCGCACCAAGCGACTTGTCCGCCTTCACCGAAAAGACGATATCACCCTTCCGTGCTCTCCCTTCAACAACAGGAGGCGTAAATTTCCACATCAATGCAGCATCTTCGGCCAGCATCCGTGCAACGTGTTGCAAAGAATCGTTTCCTCTCGGAACAACGATTCGCGTGGTCTCGCTAATCGTAATCTCGCCCTGTGCACCACGCCATTGGCGCAATTCCGGAATGACAAAAGGCTTAGGATTTACCAGGGTCGCCTGCGTTTCCATGTTCCACAAGGGAATGACAAGCAAGCATGTAAATAAAAAAAAGATTTTATGCTTCATAGTAAAAAAAGGTTCATTCACCGCAAATATATGCGTTTTTTCTAACTCCTACAGCGGATGATGCACAGAAGTTTCATTGAGCGCACCTATACTCCAGCAATCGCTCATAGACCTTATGATGCAGAAAATATCTTACATCCAGTCCTTTTTCCAGCGACTCGCGGATGAATGTAGAACTGACATCTAAAAGAGGAGCGTTGGACAAATAGGTTACAGTATCAGGAACAGAGGTTTCATCGACTTCCCAACCGGGACGGGGATAAACTATCAAACGGTATTCGCGAAGGAGGCGGGCAGACTCGCGCCAGTCAGAGAACTTCTGCCAGTTGTCACTACCCACAACAAGATACAACTCATGCTCGGGATGGCGTTGACGTAAAATGTCAAGCGTCTGAATGGTATAGTTAGGTTGAGGCAAGGAGAGTTCAATCTCGTCTACCCGAAAACGAGGGTATTCCGCGGTGGACAACCTTACAAGTTCGACTCGAAACGAATCGGGCAGCAATGACTGTGAATGGGCTTTAAATGGATTACGAGGTGTCACTAAAAACCAGACCTCATCCATTCCTCCATATTCACAGAGATAATTAGCCAATGCCAGATGACCAATATGGATAGGATTAAAACTCCCGCTATAAATACCTACTCTCATCGAAGCTTCTTAAACAACCGTATAGCTGTCGGCAAACAGAGTAATATCACAACAAGCTGAGCCACAATGAATACCGGCTGGTCATGAATCACATAAAAAACGGCCAATCCTACTGCTACGACAAGAAGTACAATATGCAGTATTAATAATAAAATATTTTTATTTCTTTCTTTCATACAACATTACGGCTTCCTAATAAACTCGGATACAATTCTATAAGCCTCCTGTTTCGCCGTTTCAAGGTCATCGTTGATTAGCACATGGTCAAAACGAGGAGCAAACGTCAACTCATAAGCAGCTTTCTTGACACGGTCTTCAATTACCTCGGGAGCATCCGTTCCACGCCCCTCTAAGCGATGGCGGAGTTCTTCGATGGAGGGAGGCTGGATAAAGATGCTCAAGGCACGTTCTCCGTAAAATTTCTTGATGTTGCACCCTCCTACCACATCTACATCGAACACGACATTCTGTCCAAGTTCCAACTGGTGGTCGACCTGAGACTTCAATGTGCCATAAAAACGGTCTTTGTATACCTCCTCATATTCCAGAAAATCTCCATCGGCTATGCGTTGGCGAAATTCATCCGGAGTCAGGAAGAAATATTCCACCCCATGTTGTTCTGTTCCCCGGGGCGGTCGACTTGTAGCAGAAATAGAAAACTTCATGTTCAAGTCCTGCTGCAACAGGTAATTTACTATGGTAGATTTCCCCGCACCACTCGGTGCAGAAAAGATGATTAGTTTAGACATAGCCATTATGGTTGAATTGCTTTTTACATCACATTCAGGACCTGTTCCTTGATTTGCTCCAGTTCGTCCTTCATCTGGACCACAATATTCTGCATTTCGGCCTGATTACTCTTGCTTCCTAATGTGTTGATTTCGCGTCCCATTTCCTGTGCAATGAAACCCAATTTCTTTCCTTGGCCCGAGCCGTTATTAAGCGTTTCAATGAAATATTGCAAATGATTGGTCAGCCGCTGCTTTTCCTCACCGATGTCTAACTTCTCTATGTAATAAATCATCTCTTGCTCCAGGCGATTGCCATCATACTCTACACCGAGTTTCTTCTCTAAAGCATCGACAATACGCTCGCGAATCTTTCCCACACGCTCTTTTTCGAAAGGCTCTATCTCGGTCAAGAGACGCTTGATGTTGGATATTTTCTCACGGAACTTGGCATCAAGAGCATTCCCCTCCTGCTTGCGGAAATCCATAAGCTGAGAGATTGCCTCTAAAACCGCACCATGTACCGTGGTCCACTCCTCCTCGGTCAGTTCCTGAACTTCAGCCTTCGCGAAAGCATCAGGAAGTCGGAGCAGAACCTGAAACCAGTCAACGGGTTCTGGTAAACCCATTTCTGAGGAGATGGCGCGAATTTGTTGATAGTATGCTGCGAGATTATCTTTATTGATAGGATTGGCCAACGAACCCGTGTCCTTGCGCTCAACCCAAAGGGTGAAATCAACCTTTCCACGCTCGAGCGTCTTGGCTATTTCGTTGCGGATAATCATTTCCTTATCTCTGTAAATCGGTGCAACGCGCACTGAGAGATCAAGAGCCTTACTGTTCAAAGACTTTACCTCTACATTTATCTTTTTATCGGGCATTTCAACGGTACATTTACCGAAACCCGTCATGGATAATATCATAATGCTTCTTAAGTTTTGTGCAAAAATACTCCATTATTTTCATTAGTGAAAATTTAAACGTAATTTTGTACTCGCTAAAAAAGTAAGAGCTTTCACCCAACTCCAAACAAAAGAAAGATGTCCTGCATACTTCATATTGAAACATCCGCTACAACCTGTTCGGTAGCTGTCAGTCAAGATGGAATGAACATATTCACCAAAGAAGAGCGGAAAGGTCCCCAACACGCCACCTTGCTTGGCGTATTTGTTGACGAAGCCCTTTCATTTGTCGACAATCACGCTATTCCTTTAGAGGCCGTAGCCGTCAGCTGTGGCCCAGGCTCATATACAGGCCTTCGTATTGGAGTTTCCATGGCCAAGGGTCTCTGTTACGGACGTAACCTGAAACTGTTAGGCATTCCTACATTAAAGATTCAGAGTGTACCAGTATTGCTCTATCACGACGAATTGCCTGAAGACGCTCTCATCTGCTCCATGCTCGACGCACGCAGAATGGAAGTTTATGCTGCCGTCTATAATCGCGCGCTGGAAGAAATCATCCCTACGCAGGCTGTGGTCATTGACCAGAACACCTACGTGGAGCTATTGGACAAAGGACCTGTCTATTTCTTTGGAGAAGGAGCGGCCAAGTGCAAGGGCGTCATCAACCACTCTAACGCACACTTTATAGACGATATACTTCCACTGGCCAAAAACATGGGCCCGCTGGCTGAGATGGCACTTGCCAAAGAGGAATTTCAGGATGTGGCCTATTTTGAACCTTTCTACCTGAAAGAGTTTATTGCAAGCAAACCAAAGAAACTGATTTAAGACATATATATAATATCATATTTTAAAATGATTTATAATACCAAAGAAGAACGTCTGCCATTGCCGGAATACGGCAGAACGGTACAAAACATGGTAGACCATGCACTCACCATACAGAACCGCAACGAACGCCAGCATTGCGCAGAAACAATCATAGACATCATGGAACGGATGTTCCCCAAGATGCGGGAACTGCCCGACTACAAGCGCAAGTTATGGGATCATCTGGCTATCATGTCTAACTTCAAACTTGATATAGATTATCCCTACGAAGTCTTTCCGGAAGACAAATTGAACAGCAATCCTGAAAAGGTGCCATATAACAACTCAAAGATTCGTTTCCGCCATTATGGGCGAACTTTAGAGCAACTAATCGCCAAGGCCTGCGAGATGCCGGAAAGCAATGAAAAGAACAATCTGCTTGCACTTATCTGCAATCACATGTTCAAGTGTTATCCCAACGTGAATGCAGATACCATTTATATGATTGATGCCAATCTCAATGAACTGTCACACGGGAAACTTTATATCACCGACGACCTGCTTCGCCTGATGGATGTGCGAAACGAGTTTTATCAGCCGCAATCCATGGAGGAAATGGGCAAGGCTCAACAACAGGCACAAAGCAATCAGCCGAAGAAGAAAAAGAAGAAAAAAAAGGCCCAGACCATGAGTGGGCAGCTTTAATGTCACAAGTAGGCACAGAAAGAAACAACTTGTATGATTAGAGAAGAAGACGTTTACAAGATAGGTACATTCAACAAGCCTCATGGCATACACGGTGAATTACAGTTCACATTCACAGATGACATCTTCGACAGAGTGGATGCTGATTACGTCGTATGCCCGATGGAAGGCATACTGGTTCCCTTTTTTATTGAAGAATATCGCTTCAAAGGAAATGCCAGCGCACTGATGAAGCTTGAAAACGTTGACTCAGTAGAACAAGCCAAGAAGTTCACCAACACAGACGTCTACTTTCCACGCGAACTGAGAGAGGACGAAGCATACGAAATGAGATGGGACGATTTCATCGGCTATACTATTGAAGATAAGGTTCACGGCCCACTGGGGGAAATAACCTATGTGGACGACTCTACGCAGAATACACTCTTTTATGTTGACTATCAAGGCGAAGAATTGCTGATTCCCGCACAAGAGGATTTCATCCTTGATTTAAATGTAGAGAAGAAACACATACTCATGCAACTGCCGCAAGGCCTTGTTCATTCGGACGAAAGTCTGAGTGACGAAGATTAAAAAAGGAGGGGGAAAAACACACACAGCATGAAACGAAATGTTAAGACCTCGTTCTGGAAGGATATTCAATCTAGATATAAAGTCACGATTGCTGACGAGAATACACAGAAAGTGTTGACAAACCTCATTTTTACGAAGTATGGCATGTTCGGAATCATCATGCTGATACTTGTATTTTTTGCCATTATCTCTGCCCTACTCGTCTGTTTTACTCCTTTGAGAAACTATTTCCCGGGATATATGAACAGTGAAGTGCGCCAGCAGGTCATTGACAATGCTATGCGTGCCGACTCCCTGCAACAAGTTCTTGATAGGCAGAACCGTTTTGTGATGAATATTCAAGACATCCTTCAAGGAAAGATTGTAGCCGACAGCGTGCAGTCTATTGACTCTCTGACCAAAGTCATCGACGACTCCCTGATGGAAATCTCAAGACGCGAAGCCGAATTCAGACGTCGCTATGAGGAGACCGAGACATATAACCTTTCCGGAGTGGTGAAAAAGCCATCAGAAACTGAGGGACTCATCTTCTATGCTCCTACACGAGGCACCCTAACACAATCCTTTGGAACAGAGATTAACCACTTCGGAGTAGATGTCAAAGCCAACAAAGGCGAGAGCATTCTGGCTACCTTGGAGGGAACTGTCATCATGAGTACGTACACGTCCGACAGCGGTTTTATGATAGCCATACAGCACAGTCATGATTTTGTCTCCATTTACAAACACTGTGGCCGACTGCTCAAAAGAGCCGGCGAATCAGTTGTTGCCGGTGAGTGTATTGCCATTGTAGGTGTAGATGCCAATTTTCTGACGATTCAAGCACACTTACACTTCGAACTATGGCACAAAGGGCATCCCGTTAATCCTGAAACATACATTATCTTCTAAAGTAAAAGACCAGGAAAAGAAGACATGAAAACAACAAGCGAAAAAGACACAATAAAGAAAATAGCCATCCTGGGATCTACCGGTTCTATTGGCACACAGGCTCTGCAAGTTATAAAGAACAATCCCGACAAGTATGAGGCCTACGTATTGACAGCCAACAACCGAGTAGAGGAGCTTATTGAGCAAGCGCGCAAATTCCAACCGGAAGTGGTCGTCATTGCCAATGAAGACAAATATGCGAGGCTGCGAGATGCCTTGGCTGACCTCCCCATCAAGGTCTATGCAGGTCCCCGGGCGCTGTGTGACGTTGTGGCCGAGACTCCCATCGACATTGTACTTACGGCTATGGTCGGTTATGCCGGCCTGCAACCCACAATGAGTGCCATCCGAGCCGGGAAGACCATCGCACTGGCCAACAAGGAAACCCTGGTCGTTGCCGGAGAAATCATCAACGACCTTGCAGAACATTACCATGTGCCCATCATTCCGGTGGATTCTGAACATTCAGCCATCTTCCAATGTCTGACAGGAGAAATTGGTAACGACATCGAAAAACTCATTCTCACGGCATCGGGAGGTCCTTTCAGAAACTACTCGCCGGAACAACTGGCAACCGCCACCAAGTCACAAGCCTTGAAACACCCCAACTGGCAGATGGGCGCCAAAATCACCATCGACTCCGCATCCATGATGAACAAGGGATTTGAGGTCATTGAAGCCAAATGGCTCTTTGGTGTTCGACCGGAACAGATTGAGGTGGTGGTACATCCGCAGAGCATCATTCACTCTATGGTACAGTTTGAGGATGGAGCCATTAAAGCCCAGTTAGGAATGCCCGACATGCGGCTTCCCATCCAGTACGCCTTCTCCTATCCGGACAGAATAAAGACCGATTTTCCAAGAATAGACTGGGCCAAATGCTCACAACTCACCTTCGAACAGCCCGACACGAAACGCTTCCGCAACCTGCAACTGGCGTACGAAGCCCTTCATCAGGCAGGCAACATGCCATGTATCGTCAATGCCGCCAACGAAGTGGTTGTTGCAGCATTCCTGAAAGACACGATTTCATTCACCGGCATGAGTGAGGTGATTGAAAAAGTCATGAACAAGATGCCATATATCCATAAACCTTCCTACGAAGACTATGTGCTCACCGACCAAGAGACGCGTATAGTGACTCAGGAGCTCATCTCTCCATACAAATTTTAACCATAATAAGTTTTAGAAACACAAACATTTTATAGCTGATGGAAACAATATTACTACGTGCCATACAACTACTGCTATGTCTCTCTATCCTGTGCATCGTCCATGAAGGCGGACATTTCTTCTTCGCCCGCCTGTTCAAGACAAGGGTAGAGAAGTTCTGCATCTTCTTCGACCCCTGGTTTACACTCTTCCGATTCAAACCCAAGAATAGTGAGACGGAATATGCCATCGGATGGCTTCCGGCCGGTGCATACGTCAAAATTGCCGGCATGATTGACGAATCCATGGATACGGAGCAGATGAAACAGCCGGAACAACCCTGGGAGTTCAGGTCAAAAAAGGCATGGCAACGCCTGCTCATCATGGTTGGCGGCGTGCTCTTCAACCTCGTCTTTGCCATTTTCCTCTACGCCTCCATACTCTTCACTTGGGGAGACCAATACGTCGATGTCAAGAAAGCACCGCTGGGCATGGAGTTCAACCATACTGCCCAAGAAATAGGATTCAAGAACGGAGACATCCTGCTGGCAGCCGACAACAAGGAATTCACACGCTATGATGCCAAACTCCTCATGGACGTTGTAGACGCCAAAGAGGTTACCGTACTTCGAGAAGGACAGAAACAGACCATTCAAATACCCGAGGACATGATGGACCGACTGATGGAAGACGATACGCGTTTTGCTTCCTTCAGAATGCCTTATGTCATTGACAGCATCACTCCGGCCTCACCCGCTTTCCAAGCAGGATTACAGCCGGGAGACAGCATCACGGCACTGGATGGGAAAACCATCTCCTTCTATGACTTCATAGATGACATGCAGCAAAGAAGAGAGGCTGAAGACGCAGTCCACACCATTACGCTGACCTATTTCCGCAACGGGACGTGTGCTGACGTAGCTATTACGACAGATTCCCTCTTTAAAATCGGGGTCAAGCCGCTTGTTGATACAGACAAACTCCTACCCGTCACACATATTGAGTACAACATGCTTTCCGCCATTCCGGCCGGAATCCAATTAGCACTAAGCACGCTGGGCAACTACATCGGACAGATGAAATACCTCTTCTCCAAGCAAGGAGCCAAGCACATCGGAGGCTTTGGAACCATCGCAACCCTCTTCCCGGCTCAATGGGACTGGCACCAGTTCTGGAGCATGACAGCATTCATCAGCATCATACTGGCATTCATGAACATCATCCCCATTCCTGCACTTGACGGAGGCCACGTCCTCTTCCTGCTCTACGAAGTCGTCAGCCGGCGCAAGCCAAGCGAGAAATTCATGGAACGCGCACAAGTCACTGGCATGCTGCTTCTCTTTGCCCTGCTCATCTGGGCAAACCTGAACGATATACTCAGGCTCGTCTTCTAAAGAAGAGAAAAACCTACGTTTGGAAGATAAGGTACATCGCCACCTTCACAGAAAAGGATGACCGAGCCACATCGTGAGATGATGACTATACTTGTCTGCTCTCATCTCGGTTCATTTGCTTGTTCATTCACCTTCGGAACAAACATCATCCGTTGTACCTCCTGAATATCCGGTTTTATTCTCCGGCCAAAGGTTCATTCCATCCGGCCTTTTGCCTGACATTAAGTTTTTTGGGGGAATCCTGTTCCCCTGTTTTCAGCACAATTTATCATGCGGAGCATGTCTTGCTCACTTGACAAACTCTCTTAGCGACGTCTCCGGGCACTTTGTCACGCTGGCAAAGAACATTCACCATGTGCTGGTAACTATTTTCAAACAGTTAAAGACCAGGAAACATCTCTCTCCATACTCCGACAGCTTTTCTTGCCCTGCCAGTGTTCCCTCACACACGTACATTATATATATGTATCAGCTCGGCTACCTGATTTTAGAGACAGACTCATCGTTCACAAGGGTCAGCCGATAATCGAGACAGATAAAAAAAAAAGAGACTTTATCACAAAGTCCCCTTTTTCAGTTTTCAATAGGTATTAGTTTTTTTAAGGTAAAAAGATTGTTTTCAGGATAACGGATACAAAGGTAGAGGCATTATTCGAACGAAACAAATAAAAAAACATGTTCCAAAACATATTTTATCACTTTTGGTGATATTTGTATTACTAAACCAAATAAAGAAATACACTCTTTCCTTGTCTCGTCTGGCAAATATATGAAAAAAAGAGATGTTTTGATTTTTATTTTTAAAATAATAGACGAATCGTTATTTTTGCATCCTCAAAGTCTCATTAACATTTAGCAGAAATGCTACATTTGAAGAAAAAAAAGAAGAATTCAATAATCATTTTCATCATATAATCAAAGCTATGGCTATGACAGTAAGCGAAGAAACAGGCGAGAAGAAAAGTCTCAACTTCATCGAACAAATCGTAGAAAAAGACCTTAAAGAAGGTAAAAACAGTGGACGCGTCCAAACGCGTTTCCCGCCCGAACCCAACGGATATCTGCACATAGGACATGCAAAGGCCATCTGTATGGACTTTGGAATGGCAGCCAAATATGGCGGCGTCTGCAATCTTCGCTTTGACGACACCAACCCCACCAAGGAAGACAATGAATATGTAGAAGCCATTAAGGAAGACATTCAATGGCTGGGTTACAAATGGGGTAATGAATATTATGCCAGCGATTACTTCCAGCAACTGTGGGACTTTGCCATCCAACTGATTAAGGAAGGTAAAGCCTATATAGACGAGCAGACATCAGAACAGATTGCAGCCCAAAAAGGAACACCTACGCAGGCCGGCACAGAAAGTCCATACCGGAACCGACCCATCGAAGAGAATCTGGAACTGTTCAATAAGATGAATAGCGGCGAGATTGAAGAAGGAGCCATGGTTTTGCGTGCCAAGATTGACATGGCAAATCCCAATATGCACTTCCGTGACCCCATCATCTACCGCGTTGTGAAGCATCCTCATCATCGGACCGGTACCAAATGGAAAGCCTACCCGATGTATGATTTCGCACACGGACAGAGCGACTTTTTTGAAGGAGTGACCCACTCTATCTGCACCCTTGAGTTTGTAGTACACAGACCACTATACGACCTTTTTATTGACTGGCTGAAGGAAGGCAAAGACCTAAACGACAACCGCCCTCGCCAGTATGAGTTCAACAAACTGAACCTGAACTACACACTGATGAGCAAGCGTAACCTGCTCATCCTGGTAAAGGAAGGACTGGTCAATGGATGGGATGACCCTCGTATGCCGACAATTTGCGGATTCCGTCGCCGTGGTTATTCTCCGGAAAGTATTCACAAGTTTATCAACAAGATAGGATACACAACCTATGACGCACTCAATGACTTCGCCCTGCTGGAAAGCGCTGTCCGCGAAGATCTGAACGACCGTGCAACACGCATATCGGCTGTTCTGAATCCGGTAAAACTCATCATCACAAACTATCCGGAAGGACAGGTAGAGGAACTGGAAGCCACCAATAACCCGGAACACCCGGAAGAAGGCACGCACCTGATTGAGTTCAGCCGTGAGTTGTGGATGGAACGCGAAGACTTCATGGAAGATGCACCCAAGAAGTTCTTCCGCATGACTCCCGGACAAGAAGTCCGCCTGAAAAATGCTTACATCGTAAAGTGCACAGGCTGCAAGAAAGATGCAGATGGCAATATCGAGGAAATCTATTGTGAGTATGACCCGAACACCAAGAGCGGCATGCCCGATGCCAACCGCAAGGTCAAAGGAACACTTCATTGGGTTAGCTGCGCCCACTGCCTGCAAGCAGAAGTACGCCTTTACGATCGCCTGTGGAAAGTTGAAAATCCACGCGACGAACTGGCAACCATCCGCGAAGAGCAACAGTGTGACGCACTGACAGCCATGAAGCAGATGATAAACCCGGATTCGCTGAAAATACTTCCCTGCTGTTATATCGAGAAGTTCGCACAAGGCATGAAGCCGCTGACCTATCTGCAATTCCAGCGCATAGGCTATTTCAATGTCGACAAAGACTCGACAACAGACAAGATGGTATTCAACCGCACTGTCGGACTTAAAGATACCTGGGGCAAAATCAACAAATAAAAAAGTCGCGCGAACGAAACCTACGACGCATCGGCAAACCGTCAGCAATCTTCAACCATGAGCAAAAACTTTCTCACCGGGCGTTCAAAAGAATTGGAGGACCTCTCAAAACGATTTGAAGAGGCTCTGGAGCGGCACACACAATTCTATGAGGATGCTGACAACCTGGCCGATTTGGCCGACTGGTATGCGATGCGTCACAAGAAAGAGAAAGCCTTCCTGGTCACAGACTACGGTCTCACGCTCCACCCCAACAACACAGAACTGTTGGTGGAAAAGGCATACCTATACTTTGACAACGATGAGGTTGAAAAAGCGAAAGAGGTAGCACAGTCCATCAACGACAACTACATGGCAGAGGTACATGTCTTGCGAGCCACCCTACTTTACGACGAAGGAAGGGAAGAGGAAGCCGAGGTAGAAATTAATGCCATTGTTGAAAAAAACGACTTGGTCAACATCATAGACGTTGCCTACTTATATTTGGACAAGAATCTACCCGAGAAAGCATGGCAATGGATTGAAAGAAACGAAAAGGACTTTGCCGATGAAGAGAGCTTCATCGCCCTGAAAGGCAACTACTACTATCAGATACAGGACTACGATAAAGCCAAAGAATGCTACAATACACTCATCGACCGTAATCCCTATGTAGCCGAAAATTGGGTGGACCTGGGAAGGGTGTATCTGGACGAAGGCAACCACGAAAAAGCACTTGAATGTGCCGAATACGCCATCGTATCAGATGACGAGATTGCCGATGCATACTTTCTGCGTGGAAATGCCTTGCTTGATGCAGGAAAAACCTCACAAGCCATCAAGGACCTGGAGACTTGTGTAGATCTAGGCATGGTGGAAACCTACTACGTGGAGGCCATGAAAGGCCAGAATTTTGTCAACAACAGTGAATGGGAGCAAGGATGCAAGGCACTGAAAAAAGTGATAGACGCCAAGCGCCCCGAGGAATTTCCCATGGCTGGCGTCTACTGCAACTACGGACTCTGCCTGAGTTTTGTCGGGCGACAGGAAGAAGCCCACTTCTACTGTCAGCTGGCACGTGAAGAAGACCCCGGATTCGTCTTTACCTACATGATTGAAGGGCGCATCTACCTGGAAGAAGGAAAAGAGAAAGAGGCCATTGCCCTGTGGGCTGTTGCGTTGGAATTAGGCGATGAACACAAAATAGAAATCTGGTACGAGATAGGCACATGCTGCTTGGATACCGGACACCTGGGATATGCCTTGACTGCCTTTGAGCAATGCTACGCCATAGAACCCACATACAACGACACAACCGGTTTACTATCACTCATCTGCCTGCTACTTGGCAAGAAAGAAAAATACAACTTCTACATCGCACAGACAGTCAATCCTCAGAAGATCAGGCACACAGACTGGAAACTCCTTAGCCATCACTTTGAAGACCAAGAGAATCTGCTCGACCTGATAAAAAATGCCTAAGCCTCATCATCCGAGAACGACAATAAGACAAGAACAATAAAAGAAAACAAGACCTATCCCCCCAACACAAGAATATGGAATCTGTTGCCTTCATACAATGGTGCTTGGACCACCTGAACTATTGGACCATCACACTGCTCATGGCCATTGAGAGTTCTTTCATCCCCTTTCCGTCCGAAATTGTCATTCCACCGGCAGCCTATAAATCGGCCATAGGAAGCGGAGATATGAACATCCTGCTGGTCATCGTTTTTGCCACCATTGGAGCAGACCTCGGAGCACTGATAAACTACTACATCGCTTATTTCTTAGGGAGACCCATCATCTACCGCTTTGCCAATAGCCGCATAGGCCACATGTGTCTCATCACGGAAGAAAGCGTCAGGAAAGCTGAAGACTACTTTGACAAACACGGAGCCATCTCCACCTTCATCGGGAGACTGATTCCAGCCATCCGACAATTAATCTCAATTCCAGCCGGATTAGCTCGCATGAAATTGGGTTCATTCATGCTCTACACAACATTAGGAGCAGGCATCTGGAACACCGTACTGGCCAGCATCGGTTACTACCTCTCTACCATTCCTGGCATTGAGACAGAAGAACAACTCATGGCACTGGTCAACCAATACAGTCACGAGATAGGCTATGCCATCATCGCCATCGTGGTAACCATTATTGCCATCCTTATATATAAAGGCCGGAAATAAACATGCAACAGTACACAAGGATTCTCAGTCAGGATTTTTTTGCCGGTCAGAGAAAGCAAAGAATAAAACACACAAGGGGGAAGCAGAATAACACGTTCTCTGTGAGTTTAACCCAAATCTTTACTAACTTTTCTTTGGTAGATTTAATCGGAAGGAAACTATTTCAGTAAGAGCTCCGAGAACTCCTCCTCCGTTCCATTAAAAACATTCATATCTACCAGATTGGGGATGCCTCTGACGGAAGCAATATCCGTATGCTGCCAAAAGTGCCACTTGCCCTCATAGCGGACCGTGTCCACATAATAATGAGCAATCCAATAAGGATAGGAATTGAATACAGAGTCCTTCAGGTATCGCTCACGAAACTTATAAGAAGTGTAGAGAATTGGCTTCACGCCATAGTGCTGCTCTACCTTTTCAAGCCATGTCCTCACATCCTGCTGCAAGGATTTTGTCTTGCGGCCGGCTATAGTCTCGACATCCAAGACTGGAGGTAAATCACCAGCCTGCAACTGAACATGCTCAATGAAATTCATGGCCTGCAACATCGGGTCGGTCTGAGGGACAAAATAATGATAGGCACCACGCACATAGCCATGCCGTAAAGTTTGTTCGAAATTATAATCAAACATCTCGTCCTGCATGTCACCACCCTCTGTAGCCTTGATAAACACAAATCGCAGAGGGAAAGACCAAGACTCGTACGCACGAACCGTATCCCAATCAATCCTGCCCTGATAATGAGAAATGTCCAACCCATGAATATCATACTGTATGGGCATGAAAACACCATATTGGCGAGGGCCTTCATGCTTCCTCCACCGATAAGCATAAGGACGAACACAGAAGGCATAAAAAACAACAGCTGCAACAATGGACATACATAACACTACAAGGTAGAATTTCCACCGAGGTATCGTGCTTCCGTAGACCACAGGATGAGCAGCTTTTCTCTTCGAGCTGACTCGCTTGCGGGGATTTGAACTCCTGACGCGTACCTTGACCCGTTTGACTGCTGTATTTTGCTTTTTTTGCTCAGTCATCCACAGATGAATTTACACACTCAATGAAGACACCCTCATTCTCTTTCGGAGCCTCTGCCAAAATATGTACATAGTTAATACCCAACGCAGTCTCATTCAACAAAGGAAGGTTCAAGCGTTTTTTACCATCAACCCACACTGTGGCCTGTTTCTGCTTGCCTCTTAAATTCCACTTCAGCATGACATCGTGGAAAGAATCATCCTTCACACCCAACCGCTTCCTGTCTATCTTAAGTACATACATACTCTCATGAAGGGCTACTGTGTCGCAAGGATTATACCAGTGGTCATTCAGCATCAACGACACCCCCTGGCTATCGGCAGGAATACGCATGCGTACCGTCAAGTGACCTTTCTGTATGGTTGGAAAATTCCACAAAGCACCCCGATTGTCATCGACCAAACCTATATTCCGGGTATATCTCACCTGAAGAACTTTCTTTCCCGATAAGTCAGGATGTTCAACTAACGAGCATCCCTCTATACGGTCATAGGCACAATGACCTACAATTCCCTGCTTATAATTGAATACAGACCACTTGGCAAGGCCATCACTGAAATCATTAGAACGGCCTTTCTCGTACAACCACTTCACATCAAAGAGAATAATAGAACGAAGCGAACGGTGCTGGCCTATAGCTACACATATCTTACCAGGAGCCACCTCAACAAACTGAGACTGGTGAACACTCCTATCCACACCGTCATTTCCGGAGCCAAAATCTGCCTCATTACGCAAGGGATTTAACATCAACTCCCGACAACCTACCCACGTCTTGCCATCATCTTCCGATATAGCCACATGAACCACATCCCGATTGGTGAAGACATCATCCCACACGCCATCAGCTGTTGCAAGTTCCGGTAACGGAGTCGTACTTGACCAGAACATCAGCAATCGGCCATCAGACAGCCGCCCCATTGTAGGCATCGTAATTGTTCCATAGAAGATAGAGGGACGCGACTCGCTCCAAGTCTCACCACCATCACTGGAGAAGGACTCATAGTGAAAATCCTGAGACGTGCGCATCAACATCCACAAACGCCCATCACGCAACTCGACCACTGTCGGCTCTACCGCCCCGTGATTCCAACGTACCCCTTTATGAGAGCCTGACTTCACATGATCGGGCGAAGTTACAATCTGAGAGCGCTTCCAGTTCAGGCCGTCATCGTCCGAATAATAGACATAACACCCCTTAGGCTTCACATCACCATGTCCAGCTACGATTATGCGCTTTCCTCCACGGATAAATACAGGTGGTTTAAGCATAATTGAGTTTGTGCTTGACACCTTCCTCACCGTACGGTCACCGTGAATACCGCCAACAGTCCTGATGCAATAGACTCCCTCGCCTCGCATATTAGTCAGTCGCAGAAATTCTCCACTGACAGGACTTTGTACATCGGCATAGGGCATCTGGGGCGAGATGTTCACCTTCTTCCAACTCAGTCCCTTATCCATACTTTGCAGATAAAAACAGCCTGCATCAGCCTGTTCTCCATAGTTATAATGGCGCAACTCCCCTGTTGGCAACAAGGACAAGCCGATGTAAGCATCGGAAGGAGCCGCCGCCACACGCACCGGAGCATATACGTCATTAAGGGATACTGGTATCTCTTGCACCTCTGTCTGGGCAAACGTCACAGACGTACCAAATAACAACAGGAAGGAAATATATTTACGCATGGGGTTGTCTATGTAAAAAACGCCACCGGGTGTTATCTTGCCCGATGGCGTTCGTAATATTTCTAAAACAATTAACGAGCTTGCTCTAACTGCAAAGTCTTGGTTGGTTCATCACAGACGGAAGATGGACCGAAGTACTGGATAGGACCGGGATACACGTAGCATGTTTCCTTGGCCCACTTCTCGCGGTTAGCAGCGAAAGTCTTGAATGGAGCACCATCCAACTTCACCAATGCCTTCTGGATAACCGGTTTCATTTCACCATTTCTACGCTCCATGTTCATCATCATTGTGATAGGTACACCACCAGAAATCCATTCTTCAGCAGGTGCCGTAGTGTTGCGTACGGAAGACATATAACCGGTCTTTCCCTCTGCAATCAGACGACTTGCAGTGAAGCCCAATGCGTAGCAGTAATCTGCATCAAAGTTTGACGGAGCAGCACAACGACCCTCGTATCCGAAGAAGTGATGCTGAGCAGCAAACTTACCTACATAGTTGCCTTTTTGCTTCCACTGAGCCAACTTAGTGCCGACCATCTCAGAGAGCAACTTCTCGGTTTCAATCAGAGATACCTGCACATTTCCATGTGGGTCACGGTCCAATGACAACTGACGTGCTACACCCTCTGGCAAAGAAGCATATATTGCACTGTTTTCTTCAGAGAGGTGACGGATGATGTAGTCTCTCTGGGCACTCTTCTTAATCTGTGAGAACTCTACGGCATTCTGGGCGAGGAAATCATTCAATTCGGCAATCAGGTTCTTCATCGCCGGAATAAATTCAATCAAACCCTCCGGAATCAAGATAGTACCGAAATTGTTTCCGTCAGCTGCACGATCAGCAACAACCTTGGCTATAGATGTAACGATGTCGTCCAAAGAAAGATTCTTCTTCTCTACCTCTTCGCTAACAATACAGATATTTGGCTGTACCTGAAGTGCACACTCCAAAGCGATGTGAGAAGCCGAACGACCCATCAATTTGATGAAATGCCAATACTTTCGAGCCGAGTTACAGTCACGCTGAATATTGCCGATTACCTCTGCGTATGTCTTACATGCTGTATCAAAACCAAAAGAAGTCTCAATCATGTCGTTCTTCAAATCACCGTCAATGGTCTTGGGGCAGCCGATTACCTGTATGCCATAATTCTTGGCTGCATAGTATTCTGCCAACACACAAGCATTGGTATTGGAATCGTCACCACCAATGATGACCAAAGCCCTGATATCAAGTTGTTTGAGGATTTCATAGCCCTTTTCAAACTGTTCTTCCTTTTCCAATTTGGTACGGCCGGAGCCAATTATGTCAAAACCACCGGTATTGCGATACTCGTCAATGATGTCTGCTGTCAACTCAATGTACTTATGGTCAACCAAACCACCAGGACCCATCAAGAAACCATATAGACGGCTTTCCTGATTCAAAGACTTGATACCATCGAAAAGGCCAGAGATGACGTTATGTCCACCAGGAGCCTGACCACCGGAAAGAATGACACCCACATTTATGGCAGGAAGAGCCATTGCTACTTCTGCTGACTCGAACTTAATAAGTGGCATACCATAAGTGTTCGGAAACAAAGTCTTGATGGCCTGCTGGTCAGCAACAGACTGGGTTGCTCCACCTGCCACAATCTTTACGGCACCTTTCAAAGCCTTTGGAAGTTTAGGCTGATAAGCTGCACGAGCAATTTGTAATGCGCTTTTTGTCATATGCTATTTTTTTGAGATTATTTATTTCGTTTTTTTGGACGCGCAAAGATAGCATTTTCTATCCAATTTATGATACATTTTATGGTCTATTTCTCCGTGTCTTCTTCAGGAAGTTCGTCCAATCCTTCTTCTAATTGTATGGATACAGAGCCCGAAGGACTTACCAACAATCGGATTGGCACGAAAATGTCTGTTTGCGGATAGGCTACACTCGCCGAGAAAAGGAATCCACCCGGTGCTGTTCTGTAGAATACCATTCCCTCGAGGATTGCCTTGGAAAGGAACTTTTCATTATTCAAAATGCCACGAAAATCCTCCTTCTTATACACTTTGTTCAGTATCACACGGCCGTTTTTCTCGCTCAGTTTCACTCTGATGGTGTTGTCATAATAGCGGACTCCCCGTTCGTCGGCCACAATATCCAGATTAGCATCCGGCGTGCGTTCGACAACGCATTGATAGGTCTTGCCTCTGTATTCTATCAATTCGTCCTTCAACGAGTGCTGCATGGCCTGTATGGCCGTAGGAATATGCTCATCAGCCCAGTTCATTTCAACAGTAATCTGCTCTTCACCTTTTTCGGCTTTCTTAGGCTGATTACAACCGAACAGCAATGCACAAAGGCACACCGTGCTTATCAAATAGATGTTTCCCTTTTTCATTTCTCAATATCTGGTAGGTCACAAAGATAGGCATATTTTTCGGTTTTTATGCCGCAAGCCGCACCGAATGTGCTGCCTATTCACTAAATTTGCATGGAAAAACTTTAAAATCATGAAGAACATAAACATTAACATTTGTGTCCGTGTCTACAGCTACGAAGAACTTACCGATGAAGACCGTGCCTTGGTAGATGAAGCCAAGCAAGCCAC
Organism: Bacteroidales bacterium; assembly: GCA_029227175.1. Classification (GTDB taxonomy): domain Bacteria; phylum Bacteroidota; class Bacteroidia; order Bacteroidales; family Bacteroidaceae; genus Bacteroides. Next base: position 23,972 of record JAQXZK010000209.1, read on the forward strand.
CTACCGGAGTTATGCCCCTTATTCGCAGTTCAACGTAGGCGCAGCTCTAAGATTAAATGACGAGACCGTTGTGACAGGTAGTAATCAAGAAAACGCTGCTTATCCGGCCGCCTTATGCGCTGAACGAACAGCCATCTTCTACGCCAACTCCAGGTATCCGGACCATCCGGTAAAAGCACTGGCCATTGCAGCACGGAACAAATCAGGCGTATTTACTGATAAACCGGTTGCACCCTGCGGAGTTTGTCGCCAGGTGATCAACGAAACAGAAAACCGCTACAAGCAACCCATCCGAATCTTGTTATATGGCCGGCAAGGCGTTTATGCAGTCAACTCGATACAAGACCTTCTCCCGCTTCAATTCAATGAATCAGACATGGAATAACCCTTGTTTTGCCTTCTCCGGCAAACTGCTTTTACTCAAGAAAGAAACCGACACGTTTCACATACCGACATTGGATGAAGTAATCAAGACCTTTGGAAAGCCGAGCTGGAAGCAAGAGATGGCAGAGAAGAACGGCCGATATATTTTCATGCTCTCTTATCCGACCGATCAACAAAACACTGACGTGTGGCAATGGACAGACCTACGCAGTTCCTTTTACCTGATTCCCCAAGAATCATACCTCACGGCCGGAAGATGTAGCGAGATAATCTACTGGAACGAACATAGTCTCTATTGTCCGCACTGCGGAACAAGAACCAGGCAGCAGGAGACCATCATGAAAAAGTGCCCATCCTGCGGTTACGAGATTTATCCGCCTATCGCCACGGCTATCATCGTACTGATACACAAAGGAGAGGAGGTGCTTCTGGTACGTGCCCATAACTTCAGGGGAGATTTCTATGGACTTGTAGCCGGTTTTTTAGAACCAGGCGAGACGTTAGAGCAATGTGTGAGGCGTGAGGTCATAGAAGAAACTGGACTGGAGATTGAGAACATCCGCTATTTCGGCAGCCAGCCGTGGCCCTTCCCTTGCGGACTGATGGTAGGCTTTGAAGCCGACTACAAACATGGGGAGATTAAGTTACAGCAAGAAGAATTGGCTGACGCCCGATTCTTCAACAGGCATAACCTGCCTCCAATTCCCAAGAAGATGAGCATAGCCAGACACCTCATTGACCACTGGCTGAATCAGTATGAGACCGACCTATCAGACTGAACCTTCTTTAGTTGATGTTTAACACAAATCCAAACGACCGATTTGCGTTTAGAGCGGCCAAGGGCTGCTCTTTTTCTTTACCTCCACGGTTACAGTTTGATTGACTTCTTGACTATCTTGCTCTCATTGTGAAGTCTGTCAAGTGCCGTCACCACATAAGTATACTTTTTCTTTCCGTTGTCATAGGGCAATTTATAGAAGGTGTTACGTGTAACCTTCACAATCTTTGTCGCATCGTCGATGTTAACGCGTTGTCCTGCTTCAAAGCGATAAATGACGTATTGCACCGCCCGTTGCATCTCGTCTGTGTACTTAGGAGCAGTCCAGAAGAGGATATATCCGTCGGCTGTCCAAACAGGCTTCAGTTTCTTGACCTTACCCGGAGCGTCCTTATCCATGAAGCTGAACACAGGCGGAAGAGCCGGATATTTATGATAGGCCGATACCAACTGCGTGCGATAGCTTCCGAGATTCTCCACTACGGCACTTGCCGGCCACTGACAGCTTCCGCCAATTGTCTGGAAAGAGCGTTGCCATTTCATCTTGATGGGGAGCTGGTTGCTATTGGGATTATTAGGGTCAGCATGCTCGACTGTATTTGACACAGACTGACCTATGAACAGAGGGCGTCCCTCGGCGTGACGCGCCCACCACTTTACCAACACTTCATAGTCGGCTACGGGATGGCCTACGTGCCAATATATTTGCGGGATATTATAGTCTATCCAACCTTCGCGTGCCCAAAGTAGTACATCAGCATAGAGATCGTCATAGTTCTGCAAACCTCGCGTCCTGCTACCCAACGGGTCAGAACTGTCGTTGCGGTATATGCCGAACGGAGAAACGCCAAACTTCACCCACGGTTTTATTTCACGTACGGCCTCGTGTATCTTTTTAATCAATATGTTCACATTGCTTCGACGCCAATCGCCTTTATTAGAGAATCCTCCACCATAGTAGTAGAAACTGATGTTGTCGTTAAACTCCTGTCCTTGCTTTGGGTATGGATAGAAATAGTCGTCCATGTGAATGGCATCTACATCATATCTCTCTACGATATCGCTTACTACATCCACGATGTGTTTTCTGCTCTCGGGCAACCCCGGGTCGAAGAAGAGCTGGTCGCCATACGCAACAAACCACTCGGGATGACGGTTGTAGATGTGTTCCGGTGCCAGTTGCGTGCGACTTGAAGTCTTCACTCTGTAAGGATTGATCCAGGCGTGAAACTCCATGCCACGTTTATGACATTCCTCTATCATCCAGGCCATGGGGTCCCACAGCGGAGATGGCGCCACTCCTTGACGGCCGGTGAGAAAGCGACTCCAGGGTTCTATCTTGGAGGCATAAAGCGCATCGGCTTCCGGACGAACCTGGAAGATGATGGCGTTGATGCCTGCTCCTTGCAAAGAATTGAGCTGGCCTATCAGCTGCTTTTTCATAGTTTGCTCAGGTACACCCATAAATTGTCCGTTCACAGCCTGAATCCAAGCTGCCCGAAATTCACGTTTGGGGTGCATGGTATTTACCTGAGCAACGGCAAGTACTGCCATCCAAACGACAACCGTCATGGTTACCCCACGATGAAGAAATGATTTGATTGACATGTTTTTTTATTTGATATTTAATTTTTCACGCAGAAATCTGCCCGTGTAGCTTTCCAGATGTTCGGCCACCTCTTCAGGTGTTCCGCAACATACCAAAGTTCCACCGGCATCGCCACCTTCAGGTCCCATGTCAATGACATGGTCGGCACATTTGATGACCTCCATGTTATGTTCGATAATCAGGATGGTATGCCCACGCTTGATCAAGGCGTTGAAAGCATCCAGTAACTTACGGATGTCGTGGAAGTGCAGTCCCGTTGTCGGCTCGTCAAAAACGAACAAGGTGGGCTCCGGCCGCTCGATACTCAGGAAATAAGCCAGTTTCACACGCTGGCTCTCACCGCCCGAAAGCGTTGACGAAGACTGTCCGAGCTTGATATACCCCAGTCCGACATCCTGCAGAGGCTTCAACCGATTCACCAGCTTCGTCTGCCGGTGTTCCGTAAAGAATTCTATAGCCTGATTGACCGTCATATTCAGGACGTCGTAGATGTTCACACCGTGGTATTTCACCTCTAACAGGTCTTTCTTGAAACGCTTGCCGTGGCACGACTCGCACTCCAGCACAAGGTCTGCCATGAATTGCATCTCGACGGTGATGGTACCCTCTCCCTTGCACTCTTCACACCTGCCGCCTTCAGCATTGAAGCTGAAATAGCCGGCTGTGTAGCCCAACTGCTTGGAGAGAGGCTGGTCCGCCCACAAGCGGCGAATCTCTTCGTATGCCTTCAGGTAAGTCACCGGATTGCTGCGGGTAGATTTCCCGATCGGGTTCTGGTCGACAAACTCTACGGCTTTGATTGCCTGTATGTCTCCTCCGATGGAGAGAAATTCTCCGGGGCGTTCGGACGCTTCGTCCAACTCACGCTTCAAGGCGTTGTAGAGGACAGACTTCACCAACGTGCTTTTCCCGCTGCCACTCACGCCGGTAACCACCGTCATGACATTCAGCGGGAATTTCACGTCAACACCCTTCAGGTTGTTCTCTCGCGCACCTTTGATTTCTATATATTGATTCCAAGGACGACGCGTTGCCGGCACTTCTATCTTGTCTTCGCCCAGCAGGTAGCGTACCGTGTAACTGTTGGAGTGCTGCTTGAGGTCATCCATCATGCCTTGATAGACAATCTCACCGCCCAGGCGACCGGCCATCGGACCGACATCTATGATATAGTCGGCAGCACGGATGATCTCTTCGTCATGTTCGACAACGACGACCGTGTTTCCCAGTTCCTGCAGTTCACGCAAGACGTGAATGAGATTATCCGTATCGCGACTGTGCAGACCGATGCTGGGCTCGTCCAGTATGTACAGACTACCCACCAGACTGCTACCCAGTGATGTTGCCAGATTGATACGCTGGCTCTCACCGCCCGAGAGCGTATTACTCTGTCGGTTCAATGTCAGATAACTCAACCCCACATCTACCAGGAACTGCAAGCGCGAGCGAATCTCTTCCATGATGCGTTTGGCAACCTTCGCCTCGTGCTCTGTAAGTTCCAGATTGTCGAAGAAAGTCTTCAACTCCGTCACCGGCAGGTCTACCAATTCCGTGATTGTACGTCCGCCCACCTTTACATAACCGGCCTCCGGCTTCAGGCGCGTGCCGTGACATTTCGGGCAAATGGTCTTGCCCCTGTATCGGGCCAACATCACCCGATACTGTATCTTGTATTGGTTCTGCCGAACCATCTCGAAAAAGTCATTGATTCCCTCAAAGAAACGCGTACCGTTCCACAGCATGTCGCGCTCGCGGTCGGTCAGCTGATAGTATGGCTTGAATATGGGGAATCCGGCAGCCTCGGCACCGTTTATCACTTGCGTGCGCCATTCGCCCATCTTCTCCCCACGCCAACAGACCACAGCTCCATCATACACCGACAACGTTCGGTTGGGCACCACTAAGCGCTCGTCAATGCCCACTACGCGACCAAAGCCCTCACACTCCGGACAAGCGCCCAATGGTGAGTTGAAGGAAAACAGTTGGTCCGTAGGTTCCTCGAACGTCATGCCGTCTGCCTCAAACTTGGTACTGAAACGATAGAGACTACTCGTCCCGTCATCGGCATAGAAGCGCAACATGCACGACCCGTCACCTTCATACATGGCTGTCTCCAGTGAGTCGGACAGGCGAGAAATGGCACTCTGTTCACGCGAAACGACCAAGCGGTCAATCATCAGGAACACCACGTCTCCTTTCTTGGGCACGTACGTATCTATGCGCACCATCTTGCCATTGACCTCCAGTCGGCTGAATCCCTGCTTGAAGAAGATGTCCAACTGTTGGGTCATCGTGCGCCCCTCAATCTGTCGTATCGGAGCAAGCACCACATAGCGCATACCGTCCGGTTGCTCAAGCATACAGTTCACCACGTCTTGTACGGCATGTTTCTTCACCTCTCGCCCACTTATCGGGCTATAGGTCTTACCGATACGTGCGTAGAGCAAGCGCAGGTACTCATAAATCTCGGTCGACGTGCCAACTGTCGAACGCGGATTACGGCTCGACACTTTTTGCTCGATGGCAATGGCCGGAGGAATACCCTTGATGAAATCACATTCAGGCTTGCTCATCCTACCCAGGAACTGACGGGCATAACTGCTCAGGCTCTCGACATAACGCCGCTGCCCCTCCGCATACAAGGTATCGAATGCCAGTGATGACTTTCCACTGCCCGAGAGACCCGTTATCACAACGAATTTGTTGCGTGGAATCACAACGTCAATATTTTTCAGGTTATTGACACGAGCACCTTTGATGATTATATCCGCTGAATCGGCCATTTCCTTTTACTTTGAGCCGCCAAATTTACGAAAATAATCCTTATGCGGCAACAATGTTCCCATACTTATTATGGCCAGAGACCCGATGAAAGAGTTTTTTCTTTAGGATACCTCCATGTAACGACATGCTCCTGGCTTTGCGCTCAATGCCAGCCTTGCGCAACGCC
>JAQXZK010000210.1 GCA_029227175.1 Bacteroidales bacterium
AATATCGAGCATGCGCAATATGAACAGTGATGCTCACGGCGCAGGATCCGGAAGGATAAACATCAAGAAGCGCGAAGCTATATTGGCCGCTCATTCTTCAATGATGCTTGCAGAATACTGGCTAAGCGTTTTTGAGAAGAAAGATTAAGAGTTCTATCAGCCGGCCAACTATGGTCGGTTTTTTTAAGGCTGGTGTATTACTGTTTTAGTAAACCTATGTTCTAATAAACAGCGGAAATTTGAGTTAGTTCAGTCCCTCATTCTGAATAATAGACTCCCACTCCTATATTCATTCTATGATGCGGTATCCAATGAATGCCGGAAACTTCTCGTAAAGAATGATCAGCAAACGAAGTTGGCCGTCAATGAAACAAATGTGGCGTTGCTAAAAAGATTCAGACAAGACAAGACTTTGTAATGCCATTTAATGTGGTTGATCACGAACTCTTTGTTAGCTTGAAAGAGACCGCGGATGACCTAATAGATGGAATAACCGAGGCGATCTTTGATGAAGGCTTCAACCTTAAACACGAGCCAAAGTATAATGAAATGATAACTGAGCCTTTGTCCAGAAATAGGAACGCCATGCTTTCTAAGCTATATGAAATGGCGAATCTTGACAGGAAAGCATAGCAGCTGGCGTAAAATAGCGCCTATCATTTTTCCATCAAAAACCGTTTCATCGGCTCTTGAAGGAAGCGGAATGAGGCCCGTTTCTCCTCTGGTATGTCATCCTCACTAATGGAATAAAACATTAGGTAAGAAACCGGAATACCAAGTGAAGAACAGAGTTTGTCGATCGTGTCTTTGGACGGGAAAGACAGATTGTTCTCAATGTTGTAGAGCGCGGTAACCGAAAGGTTGCTGCGCTCTGCTAGTTCTTTGCGGCTTACTTTCTGCTCTTTCCGGAGCGTTTGGATGGCATTCCCAAGGTCCATGGCTGTTGGCTGATTATGGCGGCGGGAATTTGTCCAGGAAGTCGAGGCCGAGTTGTAGAAACTCCATGACTATCAGGGCTATTTGTCCCGGGTCCGCGGTATGGTTGATTCTCTTGATGATTTCCTGCTTTTGGGCTGCAGGGATATTACTTTTCTTGATTGCTTCGATTAATTCTTTCTTTGTCATCTCGTTTGTATGTTTGCCTAGGAGGCAAGCCCATACAGGATCACGTGCCTAGGCGGATTAAACCATTTATTTATTAGCCCTCTGGCTACATTTTTGGTCGTACCCGCATTGGCGTCGGCTTCGGTGGTGAAGATGTGATACCGATTGCAGAGAATGATTGAAATAATGATATTAACTTGGCTGAGACTGTGCTTTGTGGTCTTCTTCAGTCTAAGGTGGAAGATAAAGCTCCGATGAATCCGGTCAAGGAGTCCCCCTTTATTCTTAATAGGGATGAGAGGGTAGTAGAGTTCGTAGCACTCTTCTTCAAAGTCAAAGATGAGCTTGGCCTCATCAATGTCCTCCCATGACTTGACATCCTGATGGCCGGATTTGCGATATTTGGAGCAGAATTCATAGAACAGAATGTCCTCTTCGCTTCCAACCTCCAACTCTAGAGCAACAGCATTTCGGACATATCGGCGCATCTTGCCCACATACCAATCCTTCAACTCGTCTATGGCGAGAGCACTGATACGAACACTGGAATGGTGGATGCATCTAGTGTTAAGAAATTCATCAAGCTCATCGGTGGTCATGCCTGTGGCCCGTAAGACAGATACCTTATATGGGCCCATAGGCTCAACCTCCTCGATTACAATGGAATCTAGGAGATTTGACAACCATTCTTCATTGAATTTTAAATGCTCTATCATCTATGATTTGCTTTTGCTGCAAAGATAAGACAACGAAACGAGAAAAGCAAGTAATACTTGATTATTTTTGTTCGTAAATTTATTTTTGGTGATTCTGTCCAGCCTGGTCATAAAAGAGGCCAGCTGTAAACAACCGGCCTCCGGATTGGTGGGACTTGGGGGATTTGAACCCCCTCCTGGCAATTTAATCAACAAAGTCTCGTCTTACCCCATCCAATCGAGGGTCAGTCCCAAAAAGCCAGTTATACCCAAACCATTAAATTGTTGTCTTCTTTCAAGTTTATTATTGTCCATAGTATCTTCTCCTATATAGTTTTTTAAAAAATTAAACACCGTCATGCCACCAAGAGCAATCTGGTAATAGGTTGGAACAGGACAGCCCATTAAGAAAACGGAAATAAGACAAAGAGCAATGTTGAGTGGGTCAACATTGCAAAGATACTACTTTTACCGCAAAACAAAAAGGGCAGAGTGATAAGCGCTGCGGATTTCGTGTATCAGTCACTAATAAAGACCTCTTAAAAGGAATCTTATAGTACTCTTCAAGCCCTTGTCTGAAGCACTTGACAAAGAATTCATGTGTGATCCTCTCCCCATTCTTCACATCTTCGTCGTATAGATGATTGATAACAATGGCAATAAAACCATTGTCTGGATGAGTGGGTAGGCCGGGAAGTAGATGCTTACGGACTACCCCCCCCACATCTTATTAATGTTATCGCGATCTGTTTCCAGTCTACTCTTTTGAAGGTAGTGAACGATGGGCTCGCTTGCATTGTCTATCGCAGATGAGTTAACACATAAGTATTTTTCGGGCTCTGTTCCGTTATTAAGTGGAACTTCGAGAATTGCCTTTTCTAGTCCATAAAAACAACACTTTTGGAATGAATACTTAGGCGCGAAGGCAAAGCACGCTACGACATCGCCTAGCAATAGCGTGGCGCAATTGCTCTTTTTGTCGTACTCATAGTACACAAAGCCGGGATGATTCTGTAGCCTTCCCTATAAGTCGCCACAACCCTGCCATCCAGTTTGCCGACCGTTCCCACACCCTCCCGAACATCCTACGCTACTATCACGACCCCGCCCCCACCGGCACACTTATGCCCGACGGGATGCAGTACTACCTGTAATCGTTATATATGGTGAACGTCATGCCCGACTTGACCGTAAGCCTACGGTGAGGCACGTCCTTGCGCTCGAGCTTTGAATCGGTATCTTCGTCGACAAAAATAGCGAAAATACTATGATGTCGAAAGAAGAAGTTGCAGAAATCATGACATACTGCAAGGAGAAGTTCACATTTATAGGGAAGGCTACAAACAGACCTGCATAAGCAGTTCTCATCCACCCTTGAGGTGCTCGATGAGATGCGCTCAATAAGATGTGTGGAGCACACCGGAAAGGCAAAGCATATCAC
>JAQXZK010000211.1 GCA_029227175.1 Bacteroidales bacterium
CAAGACCTCCGAAAACGTTGCACCCCCCACTTTGTCAACCCGGCAAAACCCGCGAAAAGCCTGCACCCCCCACTTTGTCAACCCGGCAAAGCCCAAAATACCGTATTTTACACACTTTGTCACGCTGACAAAGCCTCCGAAACAGTGTCCCGGGCACTTTGCCACACTGACAAAACCACCGAAGCAGCGGATAAGGCACTTTGCCACACTGACAAAGCCAGCGAAACAACGGATAAGACACTTTGCCACCCTGACAAAGTCAACGAAACAGCGGATAAGGCACTTTGCCACACTGACAAAGTCAACGAAGCAGCGGATAAGGCACTTTGCCACACTGACAAAGTCAACGAAAAGCCTCACCCCTCACTTTGTCACCCTGGCAAAGCCGACGAAAAGCCTCACCCCTCACTTTGCCACCCCGGCAAAGTCAACGAAAAGCCTGCACCCCACACTTTGTCACCCTGGCAAACACCGCACAATGAAAAACATGGTGTTGACAGACACCGCCTGCAAGGCAGTCTTTTCTTGCCACGTTGTTGCTTGCCGTTGCCGTTGCTGCTCGTCACGCAAAGGGCCATTTCCGGAGGAGCGGGTCACGTCATTTGGTGTAGACAGGACGGATGGGGAGACCGGTGTAGCGGTCGGCACTGGAGTTAATTGAGGGTGTGTTGCTGCTCTCGTTGAAGAAGGTGGAATTGGCCTTGAGTATATTGGTAGCATGGGACGTGCTGCTCCAGTAATAGCCCCGATTCGGCTGTGAAGCCCCCGAACCATTGTTGTAGCCGGCATAGAAGAGGTCTATGGAGTTGCCGGTGGTCTTACTGGTAAAGCGGATTGAGGTATTATTCGTAACCGTACAGGTGCAGGCACTATAGAGTTCCTGCCACTCAGCGAGTGTGGGCGTTCTCCACTCTCCGCCCCAGATGGCACGGGCAGCATCGTAAAGCGGGTCGCCACTGTAGTCGTAGCCCGCAGGTAAATCTTTCGGTTTGGTCCCTCCGGTGAATGAGTTGTTGTAGTTGGTAAATGCCGGATTGCCAACTGCATCAGTCACCTTATTCACTCCCCACATGAACCAGTAGCCGAGGAAGGAGCTGATGTTGCCGGCTGTTGCCGTAGGCTCATCTTCTGCTCCAAGATTGAAGCTTGCCCACATCACGGAAGTGCCCATGTCCACGCCGATGGAATGAGGCACCTTCTGGTGGTTCTCGTCAGGCATGTAGCAATGGCCGGCCTCTGTCCGGACAGGCCAGATGTTCTTGGCATTGCCCGTCTCAACCCTGTATAGCTTTCCGTCGTGCACATACTTCAAACAGAAATCCAGGATGCAGCCTGGCTTGAAGAGATACCGGTACTCGTCGAGGCCGGAATCGGTGTTCATCAGATAAGGCGTAAAATCCGCCCCACCAAATAAGTAGTCGTACTTCTGAGAACCGGTGGGAATCAGGAAACGCAACATGCCCGTCACATGGGCAAAGGTAAGGCTCACCGTCTTGCCGGACAATAACACCTCGCCGTATTCGCACCCGGAGATGTTGCTTGCCACCAACAGGTCGTACGGCGTGTAGCCACCGCTCTGGTCTGAAGGAAGCGCAGTGTAAAAAGAGGATACAATCGTCTGGAGCGTTGGAATTGTCAGCAGTGCGTCATTGGCCGGATTATAAGGATAATAGGCAAAATAGCGAGTCCCCCTGCTCAAGATTTCGGAAAGTGGGTAATTGGAGCTGTTCTCCGCAGAAGCCCCCTCCTTATAAATGGACCATACGGTATTTCCACTGTTGTCCAACCCCGAGCAATACACCTTCATGTTGCGCGCCAACAGATCGTTGTCCTCAGCCCCGAACACAAAGAGGCCGAAACAATCACCAGTCTCGAACTCGCTATGTTCGCCATTAAGTCCGCTATATACCACCCGGGTCGTGGCAGCAGACAGGCCTTGCATATTTCTGATATCTACGTTCAGTTTCCAGTCAGCGTCCTCTCCTCCTATCGGTTCGGCAGAGCATCCGGCCAAGAAGATGACCAGAAGGACTATCGGTATGCAGGTAATATTCTTCATGTCTTAATACTCATTAGGACTGTAGACCGGACGCACGAGCATGCCCGTGTATCGACTTCCGTCCACTTTAATCAACTGTGAATTCTGATCGAAGTAAGCATACGAAACACATCTCAAAATGGTTGGCGAAGCACTGCTCGACAGGTAATAGGCTGTCGTGGTAAACTTCACCCCCTCGTTTTTCTTTCCGTCTCCGGAGTCGGTGTAGTTGCCCTCCGGATCCCGTTGTGCCTCCATGGTTCCGTCAGTATATCCCCCGGTGGAGAAATAGATGGAATTACCGTTCTGCTTGCTGGTGACCTTGATAACGGAATAGGTTAAAGGAGTTGTCGCTCGTCCCAGATAGCGCTGGTTGGACTCTTGATAGGTTGTTACCCTTTCGAAGGTGCAGCCTGCATACATGGCCCTGAATTCGTTCTCCGTCGGGAGCCTCCACTTGCCTCTCCACCACTTGGCGTGTGCCACATCATACTCGGTCTCCTTGATGGTGCCACCGAGCGGAGCCAGAGAGTACTCGTTGTCGAAATAGTTGTTGTAGCCGTAGCCGGTATAGCCGGAAAGACCATTGTCATATTGTGTAAAGGTGGCGCCCCAGCAATAATAATCACCTCTGGCATAGGAATCCCTCGTGCCCGATCGAGCCCCCCGGTCACTGGGGGCAGGGTCGAAGGGATAGTTCTCGCCCAAGGACTCACCGAGGTTGTACTTGGACCAGATAACGGTATGGCCGAGCGTGGTCGTCTGGCCGTCTCTGTCGACGAATGGGACATTTTCCAGCCCAAGGTCGACGCCGTCCGTATAAGGTACTAAAGGTGTACCCTCGAACGAGATGGAATACAGATAGCCTCGCTCTATATTGAGAGACTTGCTGAAGTAGCGGTTGCTTTCTTCTTCCAGATAGCCAACTATCTTCACGGTAGGGTTCTTGCCGGGATCGACCAGATAGCGTCGTCTCAATTCATATTTACCCCCACCAATGGGAGAACGGTAAGTATGGGCTACGGTCAGGCCCGCCGGACTGGTGCCGGAAGTCAGATTGATGTGATACAAAGGCGTGACCCCATCCGGCTCCCACTCGCTGTTGTAAAAAAGCGATATCGTGGCCATCTTATGCTTCAGTTCGAAGCGAAGCTCTCCTTCGCTCGGAGGAATGGCCTCGTCCGGAGCCATGAGGTCGCTCCGGTTGAAGTTCTGCTGGGTACTCTGGTCCGCTAGGACTTCATGATGATCAATGATATACTGCAAATCTTTTCCGTTCCACTTCGAATCGTAGGGATAATAGGCGAAATACCTGGCACCTTTCACCTTTTCTACAAAACCGTAGCCCCGGGCGTTTCGGAAAGAAGACCACACCACTCCGTTCACCACCTCGTTCGAATGATAAACGAACCATACGTTGTTGCACACGTCCAGCACATTGCCGTTGGCATCGATGCCCGTCACGCCAATCGTATCGCCCTCCTCGAAAGAAGTCAGATAGCCGCTGTTGGCCGTTCTGGTGGTAGCGGTAGCCTCCGACGTGAAGTCTATGGAAGCGGCACGAATGTAAAGCCTTTCCTCCCCGGTGGGAATCTCCTCTCTTGTGCAGGCGCAAACGACCAGCAGGCAAGCGATGAAGAATATATGTATCCTAAACTCAGTCATTTCTCAGTATTGGTCTAACAACATGGTTTTCACTCTTCGGCACTGAAACAAATTCATACAGATTGCCGCCCAGGCCTTTGGTGTAGGTGATGGAGGTGGACGTTTCGCCTGTCAGCACCTCTTCCTGCCCGAACTGAAAATGGAGCAGCAGAGCCTTGGTTCCGTCTTCCGGGTCTTCGTCGAGCGTCCAGTAGTAGCCTTGCAGCGTGCGGGCTATGTGGGTGATGCCATCCGACGGGTACGTAGTCACTTCATCCACCCTTTCCGTACATGGCAGGAAGATGGATACGGAAGCCTTGTCTTTGCGACTTATCTTCAGTCCGAAGATGCCCGAATCCACATCGTGAGTCATCGCTATGTTCGTATTTGTCTCATTAAAGAGAGCCTCGAAATCCTCCTTGCGGGGAGTGGCCCACTTGAAGTCCGTAATACCGTCGAAGTAGCGGGAGAGATAGTCCTGGTCGGACGGACCGGACGGAGTGATTTCACGCCAGTTCAACAGGACATCGGTGGAGTAATACAAGTACTCGCCCAGGTTGCACTCACCCCACAGCGTGGTGTCAAGCAACTTGGCGAAAGCATAGGTGTAGAGGTTCTTCCGGTCCTGAACCCAGTAGGTAGGACTGACCTTGATAAATTCGGACACTTCCTCGGTAGGAGCATGGAAAGGCTCTCCGACCCAGTCAGAAATGGTGACACCCTCGAGCTCCACAGACTCCTCACCGAGAGAGAAGTTGAACGTGTAGATTCTATTGCTCTCGAACCTCTTGTTGGTGCTGCCACTGAAAAACTCGCTGGCACTCAGGTTGAAGGTATGCACCTTGTCCGACGTCTCGAGGATGAACGCCAATGTGGCTCCGGACATCGAATCGTCGCTGTCGAACGGCAGGCACATCGCGTAGTATGTTCCCGTGCTCACGCTCTCCCCTTCCTTTGCGGCAATCTTTTCGCCCAGACCGGAGGCAATGGACGTCTTGATGGTATTGAAATAGCCCGACTTGTCGACCGGTTCCTTTATGCTCATCGTCCTGCCATCGGTTGACCACACCAAACGGTCGGGGAAGAGCTTGTTACAGGTAATCTTGACCGACTCCAGCACAACGTCGGCAGACGTATTGTTGGAGACATTGAAGCGGAATGTGGCAGGAATGGCGCGGAACGTCGTGGTGTTGGCGGTGAAGTTCTTGTTGCCGCCTGAAGGACCGGCATGTACCGTGGATTCTCCGTGAATGAAACAGTAAGGCTCGAACTCTTCGAGGCGCGTCGATGCACTCTGGGCAAAGGTAGACGGCAGCTTGAAGTCCACACTCACCGCAGAGGCGGAACTACTGACTGTACAGAGAGCCGAACCGTTTACAGGAGATAGGAAAAAGAGAGGGTCACCGGCTGCTGCCGCATCCTGTCTCATGCTGAGAGATGAGCTGGCGCCAAGCACCTTATGGCTGTCGCTCGGGTCCAGCAGGGTGACATTCATGGGAGAGAAAAACTCCCCACCGGTCCAGGAGAAGATGCTTCCGCCATGCGACCCGACGGCAATCATCTCACCGCCTACGTCCCAGACAAAGGACGCCACACCGGCGTTGTCTTCAAAGTGAGCCCTTGTAGTGGCACCACCGTCAAGCCTCATCTCGAGTCTTGCTCCCGGCTGGTCGTCTATGCCCTTGTCTGTGCAGGCAGAAACCAGTGCACAGGCTGTCACCATGATAGCGTATGTCTTCCCAAATGATCTCATCCTAACTGAAATTGTGATTTCCTCCATCCACCGGGTCGTCTCCCGTGAAGAGTTCGGTCTCCGTGCCCTCGAAAACAAGATTCGCCTCGTCGGTATAGGCAAAGCGATAGAGATACGACTTTCCGGGCTCCCAAGCCTTGGAAAGGCTGAATGTCGTCTGCTTGTCTGTCCCGTTCACCTTGACCTTGAGCGTCCATTGTCCCTTCGATGCCGGGTCTGCAATCACATAGTGCGGAGTGGAAGTCTCCACTGCATCCCCGGAATCGGCCGGAACCGTCACGTTGGCAAAAATGAGAGGGTCAGTACTTGTCGCAGTGATGCCGGGAGTTCCGGTCTTGACAGAGGGAAGGACCCAGTTGTAGCTGACGGCAAGTGTAGCCGCGGTCGCCAGTGCAGCAGGCGGAACGAGTTGGATATCCGTGATGCTCACCTCTCCGGCCGAAGCATATTTGAACGCCAGATTGATGCGCGCATTGGCATAATTGAACTTCAAGCTGACCGTGGAGCCGAAGGCCGCGTCGGTGTTCTTCACCACGTAAGGCTCGCTGTAAAGGGTTGTCTCGCCCAGGGAAGCAGAGGACGTCAGGCTCAGGGTGAGCGATGTCGCCGTGCCAGCCGTCACCCGGAGGGCCGGAGCACCGGCATGAAAGCGATAACTGTCAATGGAATAACTCCAGTACTGCAGTTCCTGACCGTCGGTTCCATCGCCCTCGGTGTAGGTCCATCCGCCAAGGTAGTTCACGCGGTAACCATCCATCAGGCTCGTTTGGCTCTCGCCGGAAACGGTAGTGGCCCATACCTTGAAGCTGCTGTACGTCGTGGAAAGCAAGGCCCTGGTGGTGGCGTTAGAGAAAGACACGCACTTCTCCTGCACGGGCACGTCCTCCCGACAGCCTGCCAGGGCGGCCGACAGCCACAGGAGCCATGAAATCGCGACGATCTTTCTCATATTCTTCTCTTGGCAGCCGGAGGGCGGTCAAGCCCTTCCGGCCAATTCGTTTACAGGTTAATGGTTATGTCTTCTTCACCCCAAGGATTTACGGTAGCGTTGAACGTGATTACACCATTTACGATGAGTTTACCCGGATCTTTATTACCATCTCCGTCAAGGTCGCTTGGAACTTCCGGGTCCACATAACCGGCACCTTGATTTTTGAAGAAATCAATGGTCACGTTGTACTTCTTTCCTTGCTCGAAATCAAGCCCCGTATAGCCCAACGGCACAGCCACCCAGGCCGCGTCTCCGCTCGTCGGATAAATCTGGGCACCACCGTTGGTGGAGATATTCACCTTGAGCGCAAGATAGGTTTTGTGTTCATCGTTGGGCACGTCATTAAAGCCCCAGTAAGTAACCGTCTGAGGAATGAGGTACCATTTGCCGTTTCCTCCGTCTGTCATGACATTCACAGCAGTCCCACCCAACTCTTTTGGAGTAGTTAACTCGGCAGAGTAGTCTGTAGATGTTGCGCTGTTTTTCATTGTTTCGTTAGCAGTCATCGTTTCCGTGCTGAATTTGTATGTTCCCTCTCCGATAAGGTTGGTTACCTTCACGCCGCTCACCTTCACCTTATAGTTCGTGTTCGAACACTTGGCATTCACGATGATTTGCGTCAGGTAATGCTTGAAAGTGATGGGGAGAGCACCCACCGGACTCTCATTATATTGTGTTTTGTCTTCCGCATAAGCAGCCACGAGGTCTTCCTGCTTGGCAAGTTCTGTTGGAGGCGTGTATGTCAGTGTCTGACCACTTGTTGTAATATTCGCATTAAACGTACCATTTTCCGGCTTGTTGTACGCATAGAAGGTCAGCTTGTATGCCGGCCAGTAATAGGGAGTTTCACTCGCCCAGACATCCCCGCCCTTTGTGAAAGTGATATCCTTAAAGTACATGGCGTTGTTGCCGATGGCAGAAACCTGGAAGGACGGCAGATCCTCTGTAGTCACATCATGTTGGGCCTCTGCCCTTGTCTGGCGGGCGGTATAGACAGAGAAGCCAATGCTCCTTGTAGTTGCCTGATTGTCGTTGTCAACAATCTCAGTCTGTGTGCAGCTTGCCGCGACGAGGGCAATACCTGCGAGAGCAAATAAATTCTTTTTCATACTTATAATGGTTTTTATGGTTAATTGTTTCATTTCTTTTTTCGTTCACGTTTACATGGGTATATCCACGGTTTCGTCATCCCACTCGACGACGTCGGCATTGAAGCCTCCGCCCTCCTCTCCCTCGCCCACTTCCGGGAGCTCGATTTCCAGGTCGAGATTGAGCGAGAGCTGGAGCGAGAGGCTTACATCGACAGAAATGAGGTCGGTCACGTCAAACGTGAGGGGATGATTCTCGCCATTGACCAAGACAAAGTTGATGTCGAGGTAGTAGCGGCTGTCGGTTTCGCCGTTGCCCGGCAGTCCGAACGAGAGGAACCTTGCCTTGATGGTGCCGTCCGAGTCGGACCCCTCGTCGAAGACCCTGCTGTTGAGCACAAAGGCATGGGCCGCCTGCTCGAGGGTGTTCTCTTCGAGGCCAAGGCGGTGACCCGCCGCGACACCGCGCAGGAAGGAAAGGGTCGTGCCCTTGGCGTACTTGAGTCCCTTCACGTGGGCCTTGATGTTGACCGTGGAGATGACGGAGGAGGGAGCGGTCTTCACCTCAATGGGCGATTCCACACCTGTGCCTTCGTCCGGCCGGTCGTAGAAGTAGTCGAGCATCTCGGGCGTGACGTGCAGTCCGCGGATGACGGAGACGGCCAGGGTGTCGGGCTCGACGATGCAGTAGAGTTCCTCCCCTGCCTCGGCCTTCGTCGTGAGTTGCTCCGAGAGACGGAGGCTGCGCTGCTCGTCCTTCACGCCCATGGCCCGGAAGGTGGACAGGCTCTCCTCGCCCGTGAAGGCTATCTTCCCGGCAAACTCCTCGGGCGTGTCGTTCATCACCAGGAGGGTGTAGTCACCCTCTGGTAGCCGGACGTAACACTTCGCGGTGGCAGCGACCGGCGGGAAACGCTTGTAGAGCGAACCGTCGGAGGCGTTGTAGGCATAGACCGTGACGCCATTGGGATGGACACCCGAGCGGCTCCAGTCGGGCTCGACAAGGATGGTGGCCGTGCCGGAAGAGGCGTAGTAGAGGTGGTCGCGCCGACAGGAGGAGACAGCCAGTACCAGCAGCACGAGTGAAAGCATGCACAAGAGCCGCACCTTCATCGCGCACCTCCTTTCCGCGACGAGAGCAGCCATACCAGCGAGACGGAAGCCTTGGTGGGCAGGATGCCCGAGGTGCGCTTCGACTCCCAGGGATATTGGATAACTTTTATGTCGCCATATTTCGTGTCTCTCGCCACTTCGTACTCGCGCGTGTCGCAACGGAGGTAGCCCACGCCAAGGCTGTATTCAAGACGGAAAGAACGGCCTATGCTGTGAGCATAACCCGCACTCAAGCCTCCCATCATGAAGAAGTCGCCCTGCATGCCCTTGCCGTCGGTGAGCTTTCCGAGCTGGAAATCAAAATAGCCCGCGCCGCCATAGAGGCCGACAAAGAACCCGGTGAGCGGCTTCCGCCGGCTACGGTCGCCCAGCCAGTACCTACCCTCGATGTCACCCGCGAGCAGCTGGATGGTGATGTCCTTGTCCCAATTCTGCCACCACGGAAAGTAGCACTCGGCAGCCAGACTGAACCGTCGCCCCAGCGGAACCTCGAGGCCGAGGTTGACCAGCGAGGCTGCGTCGAAGAGCAGATTGGTCTTGAAGGCAAACAGCGGCTTTCGCCCCGCGCCCCTTGCCCTCTGGGAGATGCCCGGCCCCACTGGCTCGGCCGGCACAAGCGGCTGCGGCATCCGTTCCGGAGCCAGCGCGGTGCGCGGCTTCAAGGCAATGCTGCCGGGGGCCATCTCCTGTCCGCCGTCATGCCCTGTCCGGGTGGAATGGAAGACGTGCACCGTGGCCTGACGCAGCAAGGGGAAGACCTTCTCGTCCATCTTCCACCAGAAACGGCCGTAGTCATACTCCATCAGCGTCTTCTTGCGGCTGCCCACTATCCTTCCGTTACGGATGGTGAACATGGGCGTGCGGTCAATGAGCCTTGCCGCCTCCTCGCTGCCCTCGATGCCCGAGGCCTTCAGGAGCAGGGACAGGCGTTCCCAGTCTTCACCGGCCGAACGGATGATGAACCTGACGTCTCGCAAGCCCTTCTCCTTCAGCAAGGTCTCGAGTGCCCGGGCCCGGCGGTCGCTGAGCCGGTCGTTCAACCGGCTGTTACCCTCGGGCGAGGATGAGGAGGAGATGATGAGCACGCTGTCAATCTGCGTGCCAGGCTGGCGCGACAGGCGATCGAGTGCAGAGAAGAACCGCTCGATGCTTGCACCGTTGTCCATGAAGCCTGACTCAATGGCACTGCTTCCCCTTCCGAAGAAAACCTGGACAGACAGGGTGTCTGCCTGTGTTCTCTCCCAGACTTGTGCTTTTGCAGCCGAAATGGCGGCCAAAAACACAAGAAGCACGGCAATTATGAGTCTATTCTGCAACAAATGGACAAAATATTATATAATTGGTGACAAAGATAAGCATAAATTCGGTTACCCAATCCCTTCGGGGGGGGGTAATTTTACGTCAAATGAAAGAAAAATGCTTACTTTTCATCAGATTGACGCAAAAAACAGACTTTCACCCCCAAGGACGCGCAGCATCCATCGTCCCTGCCGCCGGGAGACAGCCGTCATCCACCCTGCTTTCGCCTCTCTCCGGAGAGAGACACAGACCAGGCCGGCTCCTGTTCTCCCTGCCGGCTGGCATGAAACAGAAAAGGCCAGTGCAAGACCCCTCTCCCGCCTGCAAGAAGGGCCAACGGCCTGCTGTCACGTCTTGTCGGCCCGGCAAAGTCTCTTAATGAAGTCTCCGGGCACCTTGTCAGGCCGGCAAAGCCTCCAAAACGCCTCCACCCCCCACCTTGTCGCCCCGACAAAGCCCGCAAAACGCCTGCACCCCCCACCTTGTCAGCCCGACAAAGCCTCCAAAACGCCTCCACCCCCACCTTGTCAGCCCGACAAAGCCCGCGAAACGCCTGCACCCCCCCACTTTGCTGGTCCGACAAAGCCCTTCACGGGGACATTTTCAGACTTTGTCACGCCGGCAAGACCTCCGAGACACTCGCCAAGACACTTTGCCACCCTGACAAAACCACCGAATCACCCGCCAACGCACTTTGCCACCTTGACAAAGCCACCGAATCACCCGTCAACGCACTTTGCCACCTTGACAAACACCCCGAAACACCCGTCAAGGCACTTTGCCACGCTGACAAACACCCCGAAACACTCGTCAAGGCACTTTGCCACCTTGACAAAACCCGGGGAGCACTCATTAAGGCACTTTGCCACGCTGACAAAACCCGGGGAGCACTCATTAAGGCACTTTGCCACGCTGACAAAACCTCGGAACAGCCGCACCCCCCACTTTGCCACCTTGACAAAACCCGAGGTGAGGCCGCACCCCCCACTTTGCCGACCCGGCAAACAGCCTCCACCGCAAACCGCTGCCCCACATTGCCTCACACAGAAGCAGTAGCCGAGTCCTCGCGATGCGGTCACGGCGCGACGCCCGGCCCGCTATCGAAAAACAGAGTTTGCGCTCTTAGCAAAAGGAAGCAGGCGGGAAGGAAAGGAAAGAATATATTTATAAATTTATCATAAACATATTACCGAAAAACTTATTTTTAGTGAAAATATTTT
Source organism: Bacteroidales bacterium (assembly GCA_029227175.1). Classification (GTDB taxonomy): domain Bacteria; phylum Bacteroidota; class Bacteroidia; order Bacteroidales; family Bacteroidaceae; genus Bacteroides. Next base: position 11,147 of record JAQXZK010000211.1, read on the forward strand.
TCTGAATTTGTTTGTTTTGTGAAAAACGTTTTCCTATATTTGCAACGTCGAAAACGGAGACATATTATTCGTTCCAGATTTTCACACGATCTTTGGATTTCTTTAAAACATCGGGCATACCCAACAATATGGGAAATCAGTCCTTTGAAATACAAAATAGAGATGAACATAACAGTAAGTTTTTTCATTTTGGATATTATCTATTTTCAAAGAGACATTATTATCGGTAGATGCCATATGTGAGAGAGACAATCCGGACAAGTATGGATATTTCGTCGGTCTGCAAAGGAAGCAGACAGAAGGCCGCAGAGTGCCTGAAGAAGGGTAAATGGCAGTTGTACGTCAAGTACGCCGAAGCAGGGATTGGTGCGACTCGATGGCTGGGGAGAGTGCGCCCGACGACGACAGGATGAGGAGATGCAGACAGGAGCCGGTCGACCGCTTCTGTGGAGTCAAGCTGTCATGCCGGGGAAAAGATAAGTGTCTAAGTTTTCAGGTAACAAATGTTTCACTAAAAAAAATTTACAATTATGAGTAATGTAACAATTACCAAGTTTCGTACATCGAGACTGACGAATGCTGCTCACAAGCAGTTTCATGAAGAGTTTTTAGAAAAGTTACAGACGAGCGACGCCGTCAAGCAGAAGCTCTCTGTACAGTTGGCCAACTACGTACAGTCCTTGCAGACAGAGGACACGTACTACAAGCTGACAGAAAAGAGCATGTTCACCGAGAAGATTCACTCGGTCTGCTCGCTGTGCAGCAGCGTGTACAGTGCCATGAGGGCAACCATCTACTACAAAAAGAAGATGGCCGTCACGGACGAGGTGAAGGACGCTGCCACGCGAATGATTTACTTCCTGGATTCGCACAGAATCTCGCGTGTCAACAAGTACATCCGCCGGCTGTCACTGTTCAAGAGCCTGGCCGACGACATCCTCGCACAGTACAGCAAGGACATGGAAGTGCTGGGCATCGGCGATGAAGTGACAAGTCTGAAGACGCTCTCGACCGACATGCAGAACCTCATCAGCGTGCGCACAGCCGAAAGACAGAGCATACCAGCCGGAGCACTGAAGGCAGCACGCCGGGAAGTGGACGATTGCTATCAAGTCATCGTGGAACGCATCAATGCCTACTCGGTTTTGTCGGAAGGTGAAAACGGATTCAAGGACGTCATTGAGTACGAGAACGCCCAGATACGCCGTTACATGAGGGTGGAGCTGAATCAGGCGGTCAGCGACAATGGCGAAGCTCCTGGCACCGGCACTGGAGATGGCAACGGTACGGGCACAGACAGCGGCAGCGGTGACAGTGCAGGCACCGGCACCGGCGAAGGCGACAACGCGGGCACCGGCAGCGGTAACGGCTCGGGCACAGACACCGGCAACGGTGATGGTTCGGGCAGTGACTCCGGCAATGGTGACGGCACGGGCACTGACAGCGGCAGCGGAGGTGGCAACACCTCTACCGACGACGACTCTCCGTTCCATCCCTAAGGCAGAGGGAACGCACTGAGTCAAGACGTTCACCTGAACACTCATGAAAGGGGCTATGCCGCACTGTCGTCGGCATAGCCCCCATTTTTTGCTGACAAACAGCCGGCGAACCACGATTGTTTGGGAAGGATGTTGTAACTTTGTCGCTGTAAAGTTATGGACCAACAACGCAAAGTCAAATGATAAGAACCTATCAAGACGCGATGGACTTCCTGCACATAGCAGACAACGCCTTCGACGCGCAAGCCTACGACGAGTCGGCCGAGATTGTCCAGAAAGTAGCACGCTATGCCGCCTACGAGAGCAAGGGACTCTCCCGGGAGCAGCAAGCCACGCTCACAGAGGCCGTGCAGCGTCTCATCGGCCGCTTCACCTTCTGTCCCGACGAATGTCTGTGGGAGGAAGTCAGTGCCCTTTCCGACATGTTCAGCGACTAATCAAGTTTCTCCAATCATTATAAAAGCAAAAGTCATGACAAAGCCATTACGTTACGTTTTTCTCACGCTGTGCCTGCTGTTTGTGGCAAATATCCCATGCAGCCTGGCCAAAGATGTCTTCCGGGTTACCGATGAAAGCGTCACCGTATATGCAGAGCCCGAGCGTATCAACGCATTAGGAAAAATTCACCGCGGCGAAGAGTACGAAGCCACCGGCGAGGAAGGCAGTCTCTTCGTCTTCAACTACAAGGGACGGAAAGCATACGTAGCCTCCTATTGCTGCAAGAAGGTAGACACCAGCTCAAAGCATGCGACACAGGAAACAGCTGCGCCGGAGAAGCAGGCAGAAGTGGTTGTCGGGCGCAAGGCAGAAGGCCAAACGGAAAGCAAGGCAGGAAGCAAGGAGGAAATAGCGCAAAAGGACGGTCAAGAGGATGCCGCGCAGACGAAGAAGGGTTATGTCACCCGGTCGGTGGGCTCAGCCATGCCCAAGGCATCCGCACAGGACTTGCCAGATTCATTCACCAATATACTCGGAGTCCTGGTGGCCATCGGGTTTATCTTCGGCATCTGGGCCCTGTTCAGGCCACAGTCGTTTGAAGACTTCTTCAACCGGCTGGCAGGGAAACGGGTGACAGAATGCTCCAAGCTCACTCACTGGAGGCCGCTCATCCCACTCGTTCTCTTTGGACTGGCCTTGAAATACTTCACAAGTGCCGCGCCGGCGGTCATCATCATCTACGAGATTGTCATCATAGCCATCAGAACCCCGGCACTCCGCAGTGTGAGGGCAGCGGTGGTTGAGTCTATCTACCTTTTCACGTCGGGACTTGGCTACTGCCTGCTGTGCTGGATGTATCTCATCTTTGCAATTCTCGCTGTTGGCGGACAGGGAGGTTCTTCAAATCCGGACACAGACAAGAACCGCAGAAATGCCTTCGGACGCCGAGCCTGCTACAACTGCAAGTACTGGGAGCATGGCCGTTGCCGCAGGCACGACACCGTCGTCAGTGATGGCGGTTGCTGCTCGGACCACGTGTACATGTAACTCCCCTCAGCAGGCACGAGGAAACACGTCAGCCTGCTGCACAATGTGTGAGCCAAAAGACAAATCAGGAGTGGCTTACTTGGGTCTGACCTGACCGTTACCCTCAATCATCCATTTATAGGTCGTTATCTCCTCGAGAGCCATTGGGCCGCGTGCATGAAGTTTCTGGGTGGAGATGCCTATCTCGGCTCCCAGTCCGAACTGTGCCCCATCGGTGAATGACGTTGGGGCATTGTGATATACACAGGCTGCATCGACCTGCGCAAGGAAGCGGTCGGCAATGGCACGGTTCTCGGTGATGATACATTCCGAGTGACCGGAGCCATAACACCGGATGTGACGGATGGCCTCGTCTGCTGACGCGACGGTCTTGACTGCCAGCGTGTAAGACTGGAACTCCGTCCCATAACTCTCGGCTGTGGCCGGGCGCAGGAGAGCCGTCGGGTAACTGTCGCGCAAGGCAGCCATGGCCGGTTCGTCGGCATAAAGGAGAACATTGCTCGCCTGCAGAGGCTCAAAGAGTGTGGGCAGGTCGGCCAGACGATCAGCATGAATGATGGCGCAGTCCAAGGCGTTGCACACGCTCACACGACGTGTCTTGGCATTGTTGATAATGCGTGCACCCTTCTCCAGATCTCCCTCCTTGTCGAAGTAAGCATGACAGACACCGGCACCGGTCTCGATGACAGGCACGGAAGCCTCTCGGCGCACGAAGTCGATAAGCCGCCTGCTTCCTCGCGGAATGACGAGGTCGACCAGTCCATGGGCATGAAGCAACTCTTCCGTCGCCTCGTGGGTAGAGGGAAGGAGTTCGATGACACGGTCGTTGACCCGGAACCTGCGCAACACGTCCTTGATAATCTCCACGATAGCGCGATTGCTGCAGTCGGCATCCCGCCCCCCTTTGAGTATGCACGCACTTCCGGCCTTGAGACAGAGGGAGAAGACATCGAAGGTAACATTGGGACGAGCCTCGTAGACAATGCCAATGACACCAAAGGGCACACTGATACGCTTGAGCTCCAGTCCGTTGGGCAAGACGCTGTGCTTCTGTACCTTGCCAAGAGGCGATGGCTGAGAGGCCACGCCTCGCATGTCGGCCGCAATACCGGCAATCCGCTCTGCCGTCAGTTTCAGGCGGTCGTACATAGGGTTTCCCGGGTCCATGCGATTAAGGTCCTCTTCGTTGGCCTTGAGAATAGTCTCCGTACGGGCAACCGCCTCGTCTGCCACCGTGAGAAGTATGCTGTTGATTGTCTGTGTGTCGAGCAGGGAGAGTTCCATGCCGGCATCTTTCACTGACCGAAATAGTGTTGTCATTGTTATTGTTATTGTCATTGTAAGAAGAATTTTATCGAACCAAGAACTCGGTACACGGGGTGGCTGACCTGTCACTCAAAAGGCAGAGGAGGATATTCTCGCGCTTGCCGTTGGCAATGAGTACACCAATGCCGGCCTCGGCAGCCCTTGCCGCCACACTACTCTTGCTTTGCATGCCTCCCCTACCCGCACTCGACTTGTCCAAACGGATATATCCGCTCACGTCCTGACCGGGTGTTACCGTGCGGACCAGTTCAGAGTGAGGGTCGGCTGGATTGCCGGTAAACAAACCGTCGATATTGCTCAGTATAATGAGCAGGTGCGAATCAGTCATCTGTGCGATGAGTCCGGAGAGTTCGTCATTATCGGTAAACATAAGTTCCGTAATGCTCACAGTGTCGTTCTCGTTCACAATAGGTAGCACACCATTTTCGAGCATCACCCGCAGGCAGTTCTCCTGATTCTTTCGGTGCTCGTTGTCGAGAAAATTCTCCTTGGTAGTAAGTACCTGCCCCACGGCGATGCCGTACTCTCTGAACATCTCAAAATAGCGGTTCATCAACTTAGCCTGCCCGACCGCAGAGAACAACTGCCGCTGGTCTACCGAGTCGAGGTCGTGCACAATATGCTTCAACTCACTTCTGCCAGATGCCACAGCACCCGAAGAAACCAGAATTATCTCGTGTCCCTGAGCTCGCAAGTCGGCCACCTGGTCAACCAAAGCCGACATCCTTGTCACGTCCAGACTTCCGTCCTTACGTGTCAGAACGTTGCTGCCTATCTTAATTGTAATTCTCATCATTCATTCATTTGGTGGGAACAAAGATAGTGCAAACCGAGAGCAGAAGAAAATAAGCTTGCTTAATTTTTTATGCCGAGGGTAGAAGCAACAAACCCTCCTGTTTGTTATCCGAGGAGCTCAAGTACCCGCTATGGAGTACTGTTGTCATCTCTAAGAGAGTACCGGAGTACTTCACGTAAACTACTGCAGTACTTCCTTATAGAATACTCCAGTCGATCATACCTGCTGATGTTCTTTTCATCAAAACGTACAAAAAAAAGAGCCACCCAGACAAATGTCGGGGTGACTCTTGGTATCGAATAGAATGATATAAGTCAGACTATCACTTACTGGATGCCACGCTCCCGGAGTTTTAACTGCCAGTTCCAAGCAGAACGAAGTGTATCTTCAATGGTTGCCGTAGCCTTCCATCCCAAGACGTTATTGGCACGTTCCGGATTTGCCCAGACCTTCTCGATATCTCCGGCACGACGACCTACAATCTTGTAATTGAGTTTTACACCTGTTGATGCCTCAAAAGCATGGATAAGCTCCAGCACGGAAAGACCGCGGCCTGTTCCGATATTGAATACTTCAACCTGCTCAGCCTGCTTCTTCTCGAGGATGCGGTCAATAGCCACCACGTGTGCCTTTGCCAAGTCTACCACGTTGATGAAGTCACGGATACAAGAGCCATCAGGAGTGTCATAGTCATCACCAAACACGCTCAACTGCTGGCGGATGCCGATAGCGGTCTGTGTGAGGTATGGGATGAGGTTTTGTGGCACGCCGTTAGGCAGTTCGCCCAACAAAGCAGTCGGGTGTGCACCGATTGGGTTGAAGTAGCGCAAGAGGATGGCGTTGATAGGTGCGCCAGAAGCCACTGTGTCGCGGATAATTTCCTCGTTAATCTGCTTGGTGTTGCCATAAGGTGACTCTGCCTTCTTGATAGGAGCTTCCTCGGTTACAGGAAGTATGTCGGGCTGACCGTACACGGTGCAAGAAGAAGAGAAGACAATACCGCCAACATGATACTTAGGCATGAGCTCCAAAAGGTTGACGAGAGACATGAGGTTGTTACGATAGTACTTGAGAGGCTTCTCAACAGACTCGCCCACAGCCTTGCTTGCAGCGAAATGGATAATGGCCTTGATACCCTCATACTTGGCAAACACTGCTTCCAGGCCTTCGTAGTCGAGACAGTCCACCTTCTCGAAGGCGGGACGAATGCCTGAAACTTTTTCGATATTGTCAACAACATCAGCGTTAGAGTTTGATAGGTTATCGATGATGACTACCTCGTAGCCTGCATTCTGCAGCTCTACTACTGTGTGTGAACCGATATAGCCGGTACCACCGGTTACTAAGATTTTCTGCTTCATGATTTTTTAAAATTATAGTGTTTAGATTTTTACTACGCCAGAGAATCCCATGAATGCCATAGCCAAGAGACCGGCCGTAATCAATGTGATAGGTGTGCCCTTCATACCCTTCGGAAGAGCAGAAAAGTTCATCTGCTCACGAAGTCCGGCAAAGACTGTCAATGCCAAGCCAAAACCGATAGCGGTTGAGAAAGCATAAACGAGACCGGTGAGGAAGTCATAGTCCTTCTGGATGACCAGAATAGCCACACCAAGCACACAACAGTTGGTGGTAATCAAAGGCAAGAACACGCCCAGTGCCTGATAAAGCGCGGGAGAGACCTTCTTGAGAACGATTTCTACCATCTGCACCAAGGCTGCAATGACCAGGATGAAAGTGATAGTCTGAAGATACTGCAAGCCAAAGGCATCAAGCACGAACTTCTGGATGCCAAATGTAACGGCAGTAGCCAGCGTCAAGACAAAAGCCACTGCGGCTGACATACCCAGAGCGGTATCTACCTTTTTGGATACACCCAAGAACGGACAGATACCCAAGAACTGAGACAATACAACGTTGTTTACGAAGATTGCTGATATGAAAATCAATATATATTCCATAATGTTCCTTTCATTTAATGGTTATGCCTTTTTCAGACGATTAACGATTGCAATAAGATAGCCCAACGCGATGAAAGCACCCGGAGCCAGCACGAAGAGCAACATGCCGTAGTCTTCAGCCCACAAGGTACAGTCAAAGAGCTTGCCGGTTCCCAACAACTCACGAAGTCCACCTAAGAGGGTAAGTGCGATGGTGAAACCAAGACCCATGCCGATGCCATCGAAAAGAGATGCCACAGGACCGTTCTTGGCAGCAAAAGCCTCTGCACGTCCTAACACGATGCAGTTTACCACAATCAACGGGATGAAGAGACCCAATGTGGCGTAAATGCCCGGTGCGTAAGCCTGCATCAACATCTGGAGCAAAGTCACAAATGAAGCGATGACCACGATGTAGGAAGGAATACGAACCATGTCCGGAATGAGGTTCTTGATTAAAGAAATCACGATATTGGAACAAATCAGCACGAATGCCGTTGCCAATCCCATGCTCATGCCATTGATAGCAGAAGACGTTGTACCCAACGTAGGACACATACCCAAAAGGAGTACAAATGTCGGGTTTTCCTTGATGATACCATTCATCAGAACTTTAATATTACTCATATATCAATGCCTCCTTTTCTTTATTCGGCTGTTTGGGCCGTCTGTTCAACATTCTCTTTCTTTACCTGTTCTGTAGCACCTGCCCCCCCGTCAGACGACGCTGACAGAGATTCGTATGCCTTGTTCACAGCAGCAAGAAAAGCGCGAGAGGTAATGGTTGAAGCCGTGATGGCATCAATCTCGCCCTGGTCCTTGGTGACCTTCAACTCCTTCTCACCGGGATTCTTGCCAGTGATGTTTCCCTTGCCACCAGCCTTGAACCAATCGGCAGCCTTTGAACCAAGACCCGGAGTCTCTGCTGTGGCCAGGATAGAATAGTTGAGGATGGTCCCCTCGGCATCAAAGCCGACCAATACCTTCAAGTCGCCACCGAAGCCCTGAGTAGTAGCCTGAACAGCCGTACCCTTGTCGGTCTTATAGATGATAGAACCGTTCTCGAGCGTCTCCTCTGCCTGTACGGCAAGCGCGTCAGCCGGGTTCACATTCAATGCGATCTTCAGACCTTCCTCCAAAGCCTTCTTGTTTGCCTCCCGAATCGGTGCCTCAGTAATCTGATTAACGATTGCCAGCAAAGCGACTGCAACAACTGTTACGGCAGTCAGCACCATCAACATATTCTTTAAAGATGATTCTAATTTCTTCATTTCTTTACTGCCTCCCCAAAACGTTTCGGTTTAATATAAGTATTGATAAGCGGTGTGAACGCATTCATAATGAGAATAGCAAAAGACATACCCTCCGGATAAGCACCGAAAAGACGGATTACTACGGTCAAAAGACCGATACACACACCGTAAAGAAGCATGCCACGATGATTCATTGGAGATGTCACATAGTCGGTAGCCATGAAGATAGCTCCAAGCATCAAACCACCGGAAAGTATCTGAGTCAAACCATCGGCATACCTACTCGGGTCAACGAGATGCATGATAGAAGCAAAGACAAATACGGTAACAATGATTGAAACCGGAATATGCCATGAGATTATCTTCTTCCACAACATGAAGACAAGACCAACCAGCAAGGCAATGGCACTTACCTCACCCAAGCAACCGCCGCTTTGACCAACCAAAAGACGAAAAGCATCAGGAAGCTGATCTAAAGATGCACCCGGAGTATTGGTGAGTACACCGCTCATGATGCCCAATGGGGTTGCACCTGTAGCTGCATCGGTATAGGCCATCATCTGATTAGGAAGCGGCCACGTGGTCATCTGAACTGGGAATGAGAGCAAAAGGAAAACACGGCCGGCTAATGCTGGGTTGAAAAGGTTCTGACCCAGACCACCGTAAGACATCTTACCTACACCAATGGCAAACAAAGCACCAATGATGATTATCCAAACAGGAAGATTGGAGGGCAAATTGAACGCCAGCAACAAACCGGTAACGACAGCCGAACCGTCTAGGATGCTACTGCCTGATTGATGAAGCAAATACTTGGAAATAGCCCATTCAAAGAAAAGACATGAAAGAACGCTTACCAATGTTACAATCAGCGCACCGACGCCAAAGAAAAAGAGCGATGCGAGAAATGCAGGCATAAGAGCAATGACCACGCCATACATATTCTTCTTAACGCTGTCTCCTCCATGAACATGAGGAGAAAGAGATACTTTTAACTTACTCATGATTGATTATTTTTTTGTTTGACGTGCACGAATCATCGCACCTACCTTTGCCTTACCCAAACGGACATAATCCAGAATTGGTCGGTTAGAAGGACAAGTAAACTGGCATGAACCACACTCTATACATGACATGATATCATTCTTCTCGGCGGTCTCAAAGTCTGCATGCGCAGAAGTAACGGCAAGCAAGAACGGTTCCAGACCCATCGGGCACGCCGTCACACACTTGGCACATCTGATACATGGACTGATTTCGCCTCGCTTGGCCTCCTTCTCATTCATGATAAGGATGCCCGAACTACCCTTTGCTGTAGGGACATTGGTGTTGACAAGTGCTTTACCCATCATCGGGCCGCCACCAATAATCTTTCCGGTATCTTCAGGCAGACCTCCACAAGCATCAATCAACTGCTGCATCGGAGTACCGATACGAGCCAAGAAGTTGCTCGGCTTAGCCAAAGACTTACCGGTCACCGTAATAATACGTTCGAAAAGAGGCTTATTCTTCTGAACCGCCTGATAAACAGCATAAGCAGTACCAACATTCTGAACAACTGCTCCGGTTGAAATAGGAAGTGCACCGGCAGCAACCTGGCGATTGATAACGGCATCAATCAACTGCTTCTCACCACCCTGAGGATATTGAACCTTCAAAGGAACAACCTCGATACCTTGGAACGACTTCACCTTCTCTTCCATCAACTTGATGGCATCTGGCTTATTGTTTTCGATACCAATATAGGCTTTGTTTACCTTGACTGCCTTCATGAGGATAGTTACACCAATCAGAATCTCCTCCGCATGTTCGAGCATCAACTGATGGTCGGCTGTAAGATAGGGCTCACACTCGACAGCGTTGATGATGACACATTCAGCCTTAGCTGTAGGAGGAGGGCACAACTTCACATGAGCGGGGAAACATGCGCCACCAAGACCAACAATACCTGCATCGGAAATCTTCTTCACAATCTCTTCTGAAGAAAAGTTACATTCCCTTACAATCTTGTCGCTACGGTCAATAGAAGGTTCCCACTCGTCCCCTATTACATCAATGAAGATGGCCGGTTTGGGATAACCGCTTGCGTCAACAATAGAATCAATTTTAGCTACCTTGCCACTAACTGAAGAGTGGATAGCAGCAGATACAAAACCACCCGGTTCGGCGATTTTGGTACCAACCTTCACCACATCACCCTTTGCTACGATAGGTTTGGCTGGAGCACCGATATGCTGACCTAACAAGATAACAGCCTGCTTGGGCACTGCAGCAACCTGAATGGGCTGATGAGCAGAAAGTTTATTTTCGTGTGG
>JAQXZK010000212.1 GCA_029227175.1 Bacteroidales bacterium
GTGTGAAATGGCATAGGATAGGAAAATAAAAAATCCCAGCACAGCAGACATAACAATATTAACGGTTACCTCTTCTAAGGCGAGCTGTCCGGATGTCTGAAACATATTCAGAATTTCATTTTTCATGGTAATTCCTCCTAAATGTGAGTTTGGTAAGCGTTCTGTCTGGCCAGAACGTATTTGCTGACCGATAGTTCGCTTCTATTGATGCTGTTAATGAGCTCGCGGATGTAGCCAAGCAAAAAACCGTTAAATTTGACCTCCATGACCACATCATAGGGATCCAAAACCGGATTCATATTCAGATTTGGGTCGAACAGGTCAAATGAACTTTCTGTAGCCACAATCTGATTGTCAAAGGTGATACGGATTTTGTTTTCTTTCGCAATGAAAGCCTTGCGACGATATTCCACGATGGTCACGGGACGATAGGCGTGGATTTGCATGAACGCATATATTTCTGCCGCAAAGGAGTCTGGGTATGTCAACAGGGGAGATAAATCTCCCTTAATGATACAAACAGCATCCTCTCTGCTGATCTTCAAGGATCGCTTGAGCTGCTGCATACCTTGCTTTTGTTTCATTTCCAGCATAGCAAACGTCTGCTCTGTGTCATAAATCCGCAGCCGCACCTTTCGTCGCAGTTCCGTACCTGCCTGTTTTTCAAAGAAGTCTCGGTCATAGGGCGTATCGAAATACAGAGAACGGATTCGGTATCCATGTATACCATTGTGTTCGTCCTGAAGAAGCGTCTGCTCCAGCAGGTGACTTTTCTGCCGAAACTCAGCGATATTGATTAAGAATTTCTTCTCTTCCCGAAGCACCTGATTCATGTGAGCAACCACCTCCCAAGGAAACATATCTATATCAAGAAGTAATAGGTTATTTATATATACGCCAGATTATCCGCACCCAGTTGTCTGCTTTTTGCTCTAATACATCATAGAATCGCTTCAATGCAAAACCCTCCCTTCACGCAAAACAAGCATTTTTATCGTTAATGTGGCACTTTGATTCATGCAACCGGATACCGCAAATTTTGCAGTTCTTCCAGAATCTGTGCGTTCGTTGCTTCCTTGGTTAAATATCCACTGAGCTTCAGCCGCATAGCTGCCTTTGCGTATTTGCTCTTCGAACAGACGGCCACAAAAATGATATTGACCTTTGGATTGATCTTTTCTGCGAGAAAAAGACCCTCCAATCTTGGAGGATTGATTTCACAAAGGAGTACATCACATCCGAACTTTTTTAGCATAATCCAGTGCAGCCTCTGAAGAAAAACGCTTGCACATCAGCATAAGTGTACGTCCGACCTCACTTACCCCCTGATAATATTTCAGGGTATAAAAATTTAATTTCATTATATCTCAAGGGGTATGGTTTTCAATAACTCCTTGGAAAAATCGCAGATGCGTTTATTAATTAAAAAATAGTTAGAAATTAAAACATGTTTGGCAAACAATGCACGGCGATAGCCACTCGAAATTCTGTGTAATCAACAAACCTCGACAGTATGAAAATCTTCGACTAAGTCAAGAATGTGAACAAACATTCAAGACGAAGATTATGCATCCAGTACCGTAGAATTTGTTGAAGGAATACATTCAAAGCCAGCACTTCACCAGCACAATGGATCAAGGAGGCTATGAAGGAAATGTTCCAAGACGTCATCCAGAACGTCATGGAAGTGGATGGTAACGAAGATCAGCTAAAAGATCATGCCGGAAATCACTTATGTTCTGGAATACACTCCAAGCAAAATTAATGATTACGAAATCATCAAAATGGCTGAAAGTGCAGAACCTGTAAAATAAAAGTCGCAGTCTACACTTCAAATCAGAGCATGACTGTGACTTTTTATTTATGCACGGGCATGATTTTTCTATCTTTCCTTCTTGGAAAAATGTGATTTTATCACGGAGAGCGCCTCCGAAGCAGGTTATACTACAAATACAAAACACAAGGAGGTACTCTTATGAGACTGAAAGATAAAGTTGCAATCATCACCGGAGGCAGCCGTGGCATTGGCTACGCTACCGCAGACAAATTTTTGAAGGAAGGTGCTACGGTAATCCT
>JAQXZK010000213.1 GCA_029227175.1 Bacteroidales bacterium
ATCTCCTCGGAAGCCGCTTTGATCTCAGCGACACGCTCCTTGTTTTCATCGAGAACGGCAGGAAGCGCCATGCTCTTCTTCACGACGAACGCAATGCCGATAGCGCCGGTTACAAACGCGCCGACCAAGCAAATCTCGGGGCTGTGCTTCTTAGCGCTGAACATGACCCGATTGCAGGTTCTGGACAGTGCATTGATAAACTTATTGTCTTTCATCGAAAAAACATCCTCCTTACTGTTCAGCAGTTGGAATAACTGCGTTGGTGGTACGGCCGCCCTTACCGGCACAGCCTTTATAGCCCCATACAGAGGCAGGGGCGGCATCAGAAATGGCATTGGTAGCCTTAGTGATCCTGGAATAGGTGCGCTTTCCATCGGCGCTGCGGAAAGTTTTTCTGATTCTTTTCATGGTGATTCTCCTTCTTTATAATTAGTCGATAGCCATGGGTCTGGGCATAGGCAGATAATATCCGCTGCCGTCCAGAAGCCGGGCAGGTTTTACATTATCCAGATTGGCCCAACCAAAGTTGGCACCAGTTGCCGGCGGAGTCAGTTCGCAGGCATCATACAGGTCAAGCACTCGTGCGAATTCGTATTGACGAATGGCGGCACGAAGCTCTTCCAAGACATACTCGGCCTCTCCATAGGTCGCGAATATGATGTCTTCGTTCTCGAACGCATTTCTCGGACGGGCTTGCGTGCGATTGTTACGGTTTCGGTCATAGTCCCTATCGTAACTCCGGCGAATCGTAGAGCCTCCCCGAGCTGGAGCGCCAATTCTTCCGGCTTCGCCATAAATCAGGATACTGAAAATAGAAGCCATTGCCTCTTTACAAGCCGGGATGATAATATCCTGAATGGCGTACTGTTTGGCCTTCGCCAGATGATCGATGATAAATTCCTCAGAGAATTTCTTGAAATCGCTCTTCTGTTTCACAGAACCGTTTGCGACTTTTCCAACCCGTCGCTCAGGTGGAGCGGATTGTTCCGCAGACTTAGCTGCTTGTGCTTCGCGGGATTTGATCGAATTACTACTGTAGTTCATATGAATCTCCTTCTCACTGAACAAGCGTTAACTTTCCAGGGAGTGTGATTTTTGTATTGGGAAGCCGGTTAGTGGCTTTCTTGAAACGGTATACCAGGTTGCTCCGGGCTTTTGCCTCAGATACCGCAAAGGTAGATGCCTCCCAAGAATTAGCGATACACCGGTCAAACTCCATGACAGGGCCGTTGTAGCGATATTCTTTCATCAGATGTCTCCTCCTTAAAACGAAAAAGGAGACACCCGGTTAAGGGCATCTCCTTATGTCAGATCCGCATATTACGCTTCCTGGTCTTCCTCAGGGTCGAGGAAATCACGCTTGGCAATATCGACGTTGTCGAATTCCTTCTCGCTGGCCACGACATCGGTGGACTTTCTGTTGCCGATCTTCTTGTAGATGAACTTGCCTGCCCGCCAAATACCGTAGGCAGTCAGGATCGTTCCGCCAACAATCAGACTCTTCTTCAGAAACTTACCGCCGGTCTTGGTGACCGCCTGAGTAGTTGCATCGATAACCTCTTCGGTTGCTACATTGTTGATGATTTCTTCCATGATAGAATTCTCCTTTTAGAATTTAATTTTTGGATCTCTCCATTAAACGGTTTGCAAAATCTGCGAACTTAGTAATTGTAGACGGGCGGATTGTTATGATTGATGACCACGCAGGGGCGATTATCGGCAGTCATCTGAGTGCTCAGATAAATGTCGATATAACCACGATCGATATTCCAGCCGAGATCATCGCCAATGGCCACAGTATCCAATCCGAGCTCCATATAGAACTCATTCAAAGATACCCGCATTTCATTGCGCATGGTGCGATTGAGGTTATTTTCCGCTTTGCGAATGGCCTCGACATCGGATTCAAATAACCTCTTGGTGATGGGGTCGAGACACAGAACAGAACCCTTGTTCGTAATATAGACCTGTGCATCCGGTTTTGCCACTTCACGAACAGCAGCCTTGGATACCGCATCCTGCACCTCGCGCTCTTTTCGCTCACCGATGGTCTCAACGACTTTGTTCTTGTACTCGCGAAGAGCGCCCTCAGCCATGGTACAAGCCAAAGCACTTGCCGTAGCTTTCCCATGCTCATTGTTGAACGCAAAGCCCATGCTTACGAAAGAAGCCGCCTGCATACTGAAGGAAGTAATATACTCCTTCCAAACAGTCTGGACGATTTCCTTCTTGGTCAGACTTTCTTTGTGTTCTCGCTTCTTCCGTGC
>JAQXZK010000214.1 GCA_029227175.1 Bacteroidales bacterium
CCAACGACCGGCTGAAGGCTGAGATAGACAAGACAATGGATGTACTGAACAGTCATCTGAACATGCTCTTCTTCAAACAGGTGTCGATGCCGTCACAACTGAACCTCAACAGTCCCGTGCTGCAACGTAAAGAGGGCTACAGGGAGATCCTTCAGGCGTGGCTGATGTTTGACCTGGCAGCAAAGCTATCGTGGAAAGGTGGTGACAACGTCTATGAAGCAGGCAAGAGAAATGTGGCAGTGCTGTATGAATATTGGGTGTTCTTTAAGTTGCTGGAGGTCATTAGCAGGGTGTTTGAGATTGACCCTGTGAGCATAAACAAACTCGTCAAGACGGACGCAGACCATATAAACCTTGAGATACAGCAGGGCAAGATGACGATGATAGACGGTCTGTATGATGCCGGCAAACGCAAGTTCAATATCAGATTCTACTACAACCGGACATTTGCACATACACGTGAGGATGAGGAATTAGGTAAGTCTGGCTCGTGGACCATGAACATGCGTCCAGACTATACGCTTTCCATTTGGCCCGGTGAAATCAGCATGGAACAGGCAGAGCGCGAGGACTTGATTGTACACATTCATTTTGACGCCAAATACAGGGTCAACAAGATTGACCTTGGTGTGGATGATTCAATGAATGATGAACAGATGTCAGAAGCCTTGCTTAACGAAAAGAAGGAACAGGAAGAAGGTATCTATAAGCGGGCAGACCTGTTGAAAATGCACGCATATAAGGATGCTATTCGCCGCACAAGCGGTGCATACATCCTTTATCCAGGTACCGTTGAGTGCAGATTGAAAGGTTTCCATGAGATTATCCCGGGTTTAGGTGCATTCTGCCTAACTCCATCAAACTATGAAGAAGAACTTATTTCGCTGCAGGTGTTCTTGCTAAAGATAGTGGAACATATGCTTGACCGAACAAGCCAGCGCGAACGGATGTCATATTACACCAACAGGGTATATAATACGCCATCGAAACGAGTTCAGGAGCAAATGCCAGAGCCAGCTGGTGAAAACCGAGATTTCCTGCCTGATGAAACATGGGTTGTAATGGGATATATTAAAGATGACAAACAGTTGGAGTGGATTCACAAGACTAGTCTCTACAACTTCCGAACAGGTACGCAGAACGGCTCTGTACGTTTGAGCCGCAACTTTGTGTCAAGTCGTTATATCCTGCTACATGCCCATGGGAATAGTTTGGAGTTTGTAAGGTTAGCAGACGAAGGTCCAAGAGTTTTCAGGCGTTCAGATTTGCTTCGTTTAGGTTATCCTCCATCAGAAGACGAGGAGAAAAAGAAGGATGACATTTACATTGTCTATCGCTTAGAACCCGAACGAACAGAACCGGAATGGGCTCAATACAAATGGAACATCAGTGAGGTATCAAGTAAGAAGGGCAATCAAAGAGCGGTCCCTGAGCCTGTAAAACTGAGTGACCTTATTAAGAAAGCCATCAAATAATATAATGATGGCGGTCAATATCCCGTTGTTTGTCCAGCAATGGTTCGCCTTGATGTGCTTTTAGCGTCTTGTAGATTTCCTGTAGCATAAAGTCAATGAAAGGCCCTGACTCTCCTGCGTCAGTACTGGCGGTGATAGCATTGTAATAGGCCTGTTGATTGGCATATACCATATTCTCCACAGGCAGGTGCTCGAAGAGTGGGTGCAATCTGCCTAAAATGCATAACGTTCTATCAGACCCGCTATCTCTGCTATCAGATTAATAGCATCGGCACTTACTGTAAATGGTGGTATAGACATGTTTATTCTCAGTTATCGGTTTCCAAAGATCCTTTGATAATAAGTAGTGTGAGCATCATATCACGCTTCTCAAAAAACGATCCAGAGTTCTTTGCCTGCCTCAATATATCTCTGCACTTGAACAGTATCGCTTCAAGATTCAGAGTGTTTTCTTTTACTTTCTTTGCCATATCTACTTTGTTTGATGCAAATGTAACCATTTTAAACGTCCATTCCCCCATTCACACCAAAATCTCTTTGATCTCGGTATTATGGAAGTGATTGAAGAGGGCAATCAAAGGGAACCTCTACATGGGCATTGGGGCAATCAAAGGGGCGAGCATTTGGGCCAGCTTGGCATACCCGTAACCGCTAAGATAACCGTTTTGAAAACAGTTGGAATCAGCAACACCGTTGGGGTAAAAAGAACTGAAACAATCAACGAAGGTGATGCCATCACTCGTTTCAGCATAGGCACGCAAACCGGCATTGAAACTGCGGGCACGCTCCAGAATCTCCGGACTGGTAACGCCTGGTAACACCGAGACTAAAACAACGGAGCTTGTGGGGGAAAGTTGACGTGCGCTTTGCACCAGTTTCGTGTAGGTCGTTAGCACACTATCAATCGCCAGCGAGGTATCTGAAACCTCTTGCGCACCTGCATAGAAAAGGAGTTGTGCCGGTGTGCCATTGTCGCTGCGGCCACGGAGGATGAGCGGTAGCTCTGCCGCCACGACAGCCATGTTTCCCGCATAGAGTCCCCATCCGGTACCTCTATTCTTGACACGAGGGCAGTTTAGCAATTCATGCCATTCCCCGCTGTGTACCGTCTCATCACCGATGAAGAGCACGTCGCCATCACGAACCGGCAGCGTCGCAAAATAGGAGGCTCGCATACCAAAAGACCCTGGTAGGCCGCCACTCTGATTGGTAATGGTGGCGTCATATACGGTAGGGATTCCTACTGCTTCGGCAATGGCGTTGCACCAAATGGCGTAGCCTGAGGCAGTAAGGTGAAGACCGTCAAGTGTATGTGTGTCATCTTGAGATACGCTAATCAGCCTCTCCCATAAATCCACAAAGGGTACTTGCATCTCCTTACAGATG
>JAQXZK010000215.1 GCA_029227175.1 Bacteroidales bacterium
GCCATCTATTTCGACCAGCTCCGCCAACAGCCGCAAGGTACACAGCTGCCTTTCGAGCCCGACTTTGCCGGAAAAGAATATCTGCTCGAACGCATACTGAAACCTGAAGCACGGCGCGACGTCATCGAAAACCTCAAGAAGGCGGGCATACACCCCACATCAATGATCGACATCAGCGACGGCCTTTCGTCCGAACTGCTGCACATCTGCAAGGCTTCGGGCTGCGGATGCCGCATCTTCGAGGAGCGGATTCCCATCGACTACCAGACAGCGTCGACGGCCGAAGAGTTCAACATGAACGTCTACACCTGCGCACTCAACGGCGGCGAAGACTACGAACTCCTCTTCACCGTACCGCTTGCCGACCACCAACGCATTGCAGAAATTGAAGACGTAAAGGTAATCGGACACATTACACGCCAGGAATTGGGCACTCTGCTCGTCACACGCGATGGAGGCGAATTCGAGTTGAAAGCACAGGGCTGGCAGCACAATTCATGAGTAATTGCAAAGTGCAGTTGAACAAAACACTCCATAAGGCATAAAAAAGCCGAAAAGTTTCCGCATTTTCTTGCACAACAGCAAAAGTCGCCGTACCTTTGCACTCGCAAACAAGCCACAACGGCAACACACCGCTGAAGCGCTTGAAAATGCAACTTGGTGCCATAGCTCAGTTGGTAGAGCAAAGGACTGAAAATCCTTGTGTCCCCGGTTCGATTCCTGGTGGCACCACAGCAAACGACTTAGGTGAAAATCTAAGTCGTTTTCCGTTAAGACGAATTTCAAAGCCAAAGCGTTGGTAATGAGGTTCTTTAGTTGAGGTCGAAAGACCACGGAAACCGTTAAGTTGAAATTTTCAGAGTGTGCCTGTTTTGGCGAAATCACAACCGGGGTTGCACACCCAGTGTGTCAATCTTGCAAAGCACTCACTGGACTGTTTCATGGGTTTCACATAATTCAAACTTCAACTTCAACAAAAGGACCGATTATGGTGAAACTAAAATTCATTATCCGCAATGGTGTGCTTGCCCTGAGAATTTCAGAAGGCAAGAACCGCTACTACAAAAGAGTCGCCCACCTGATGAAAGGTCAGCCCGACCTGAAACATTGGAAGCAAGACAAAGAGTTGTTCTCAGGCTATGCGGAATTTTACAAGGAGAACAACCAAATTCTCGAAGACTTTAAGGCTGTTTACTGGAAGCTCATCACAGGGCATCCAGAATTGTCGGCTAAACAGGTTGCATGTTTCTACAAGGCGCAGCAGCCACGTACCGGCTCCCAGCCCGTACAACTGACGGCATGGGGCGTAGAGGACTACAGAAACTCCGTATCAAAATATCTGGAAGTCGTCATTGCCAGAGAGCGTGCCAAGCAGGGGTGTAACTATGAATCCTACTATAAACTGCTCGCCCGGTGCCGCCGGGACATCGTTGGGTTTGATGACATGCCTTTCTCGACCATTGACTACAATCAGATGGTAACGATAGCATACATTTTCGCACGCGAGCCAAGTTACAAGAACATTTCCAAAACCTTCAGGGCACTGCTGGGGAAAGCTCACAAGGATTCGGATGTCAACTTCAAGTTGAGCCAGATGGGAGATTTCCGTTTCTGCGATTACAGTCCATGCAAGTATGATGTGGAGGCAAAACACCCCGATACGCTCAATTCTGAGCAGCTCAGGATGTTTCTAAACGCCGACCCGTATTACCTTACCCCAGACTACAAAAACCGCTCAGACATCAACTTATATTATGATTTCTGTGTCTTCATGTTTAATTCGTTCTTCTCTCCTTGTGATGTCATCAAAGCCAAGACAAGGGACATTACCAACAAGAATACGATAATGGTACGTCGCAAGAAGACGCACCGTCCAGTAGAGGTTCCGATAACCCCGGCCATGAAGAGAATCATCGACAAATATCGGGGCCAGTCTAAGGATGGCTACATATTTCCTATCATGGATGACAAGAAAGAGAAAGCATACAAGAAAAGGACTATACATTCAAGAGCTTCAGAGAGAAACTGAACAACTGGCTTAAACAGGTTGGTAAAGCTCTGGAGCTGGATTATGACCTGTACGCCTACGTTTTCCGGCATACGGCCATTACCGTAGCTATTGACAGCGGGCTCCCTGTATCGTATATATCAAATGCCGCCGGCACCAGCGTAGATATGATTCAGCAGCACTATTACAATGGAGAGTGCCAGCAGAACCGAGATAAGCTCACAGAAGCCTTTATGAAGGCTGGAGAAGCCTAAGAAAAACGAACCCCAGCCATTACGGTTGGGATTCGTTATTTATCTACCACATATTTTGGTGGTATAATAGGCTTTCATAATGCAGCTCATTTTCATTCTAACAGGATTGATGATGATGTAGTTCTGCCCATAAAAGCACTTAATGATGT
>JAQXZK010000216.1 GCA_029227175.1 Bacteroidales bacterium
CTTTACCCGCAATCCACTGGGGATACAGAATGATACGGCCTATGGGGAGCGTTATCAAATCGTTATCAAAAGAGAGATATAAAACCGCAAAATCGTTGTGCCGCAACGGGTTCGGAGTTTCAAAAACTCACTCCCACTCGAGCGCCAGACCTTAATTTCTCGTGATAATATGCACTGATAGCGCGCTTTTCGTCCACATATTCCACACATTTCAAGCTATCCGTAGCATCTCCAAGAATTCTGTAGCCATTTTGTAGCCACTGGCTACAACGCAATCTCCGCTGGCTGATTCACCTCAAAGCCACTCGACACTACTGTAAATAAATGATACATGGAGGTTTGCAATATGGAAAAATACATCTACGACAACAGCAACGGTCTTTGGTATGAGCTGCATGGAGATTACTACCTGCCGTGTCTGGTCATCCCGGAGGAAGAAGTACACACCATCGGTATCTGGGGCAGAAAGCACCAGCAGTATCTCAGAAAACATCGTCCTATCATCTACTCTGATCTGGTTCTCAGCGGCAAGCTGTACAGCTATCTCGCTGACATTGATAGTCAGGCTCGAAACAAGCTCGACCTGCTTGTAACGCAGCTGACAAAGAAAGAGGGCATCAACGAGTCTCTGAAAGCTCAGGATCAGCTTGCGTGGGTAGGAGCCATGAATAACATCCGCAACCGTGCCGAGGAAATCGTCCTCAAAGAACTGATCTATGGGGAGGATGCAGTATGAGAATCCTTGAAGAATTCTGGTATGGCAATATCGAGCCGACCGAGTACGACACATCCTCCTGCAAGGAGTACAAGAAACTACTGGAGCTGATTTGCAGGAATGAGGAAAAGCTCCAAGCTACTATGACTGATGAGCAAAAAGAACTGTTCTCCCGCTACACAGATGCCGTTCGTGAGCACCAGATGACAACAGATTGCCTGATATTCCAGAACGGTTTTAAGCTGGGTGCCAGGATGATGCTGGAGGTCATGGAAGAATAACAGTAACGAAAAAACAGCCGGGCAGTAGTTAACTGCTCGGCTGATTCTTTGTATAGCTGCTGTAGCATTCCAATAGCGACAAAACTGATGGTTTTCTTCTATATTAGCAGGTAATATTTCAAAAATGTTATTTTCAATAACACCACCAAAACTAATTTCAGAAATAACATTTTGAGAATATTACATCATAGTTATGGTTCGGATTGTGATTTTGGTTCATAATATTTTCTATATATTATCTAATATTTCGAAAATATTATTGACTATTCGACATTTGAGTGTTACCATATAATCAAACAGGAAGGAGGATTTCCTATGAAGAAACAGGCCGAAGAAAGCAAGCACGATAAGTTCGTTAGGCTTGCTGAAGCCAGAACAAACAAAATCATTGATACCTTGCAGCTCCTTGGCAATTGTTCAAACACTTCCGTCTATGAATACACACAGGATGAAGTAGAGGAGATTTTCCAAGCAATCGAACAAGAACTGCGAGAAGCGAAAAAGAAATTCACAAAAGTAGAACCTGAAAAAGCAACCAGATTCTCGTTGAGCAAGCGCAAGAGGTGAGAAATATGTTCAATCTTATACAGAAGTGGAACTTCCCATCAAATAACTATGGTCAGATTTTTGGTATTGCCGATTCTGGCGTTGAAACTTTCAAGGGTACTCCCATCAAATCTTTGGCACGAGAAATCTGTCAAAACTCTCTGGACGCTGCTCTTGAAAACGGAGAACCTACCCGCATCGAATTCAAAACCTTTGAAATCGACCCTCATAAAATTCCCGACTACGGCAATTTAGAAGATGCCCTTAAGCGAGCTTTGGATTTTTGGTCGCAGCAACAATCTACCAAAGCCAAAACCTTCTTTAAGCAGGCACTGGATGTAATACATAAGCCTACTATCACTTGCTTAAGAATCAGCGACTTTAACACTTCCGGTCTTGTTGGCTCCCGTGAAGAATATAATTCTCCTTGGTGTAACTTAACAAAATCTTCAGGTGCATCCGATAAATCCGGCAGTCATGGCGGATCTTTTGGCATTGGCAAGTTTGCTCCATATGCCTGTTCTTCTCTTAGAACTGTTTTCTACAGCACCAGCGACAAAGATGGGCTTTGTGCATCTCAGGGTGTTTCCAGATTGACTTCCTTCAAAAACAAGAAGAATGAAATCACCCAGGGAACAGGATTCTATGGTAATGATAAGAATAGCCCTATGTACAAGCAGTTTTCGTTAGATCCTGCTTACTCTCGCAGTGCCGAAAACTCTGGAACGGATATTTTTATCGCCGCTTTCAATGGCGATAAAGGATGGCAACACCAGATGGTTGCTTCCGTTTTGGATGGCTTCCTTTATGCCATTTATAACGGAACGCTGGTGGTAGATGTCGATGGAACTATTATCAGCAAGGACTCTCTCGCTGACCTGATGATTTCTCACAAAGAATACTTTAATGAACACGCCGACGAATACTATCAGGCGCTTACAGATGAAAAATTAGCAAGAACTTTCACCAAGGAACTTACCGATGATCCTGAAACTATCGGCAAGCTCACGTTGAAACTGATGATTATGCCATCTTTTAGCAGACGAGTTGCAATGATTCGTCAGACAGGCATGAAAATCAAAGACAAAGGAAACATCAACGGATTGATTCCATTTGCTGGCACACTGTTCATTGAGGGAGATGCTATCAACTCGTATCTCCGTAGCCTTGAAAACCCACAGCATCTCGAATGGGAAGTGGAGCGTGCTGAAAACAAGAGCAAAGCCAAGCGCCTGCTTACTACGCTGACACGTTTCATCAAGGCATCCTTGGATGAAATGAAAAACGACGAAAGTGAAGAAGCTCTTGATCCGACCGTCGGTGAATACCTTTCTGCCAGTGACTTTGATAAGTCCCCTAATCAGGAACGTACTGAAGCGTTGCAGGATAGTATTAAAGATATTAAAATCCGTGTGACCGAAGTTGTTCCAAAGCCTTCTGGAACCCAGACCGGAGAACCCGGACAAACTCTTGTAGATGATGAGGAAGGCGATATTATCGTTACCGATCTTCCCGGCGAAGGTGGTAGCGGTAGCCAAGGCCAGGGCGGACACGGTGGCAACGGCGGTGGTAACAACCCCGGCGATGGCGGTGGCAATGTTCCTGTAGAACACCGTAAGAAACTGTCTGCTATTTCTGCAGCCAGTGTTCGTAATGTGGTTCGTAACAAGTCTACTGGTGAGTATACGATTGTATTTACTCCTGGTTCCTCTGCTACGAATGGCGTTTTAGAAGTATTTATGTCGGCTGAATCTCAAAACTACGAGGCATCTATTGTTGCTGCTTCTTGTTCTGAGTGCCCTGATTTGAAGTTCGATAAAAACAGAATCACAAATCTGGCATTTACCGAGAAAAAGGCCATCAGGCTCAATATTCAGCTTGATTATCACGATTATTGTTCTTTGGAGGTGAAGGCGTATGGAAATCAAGTATAAATTATATCCGTATCCTGTCCTGTCCTCTTATTCAAACGATTATGGAAACGGGGCTTTTGATGTAACCATTGATATTGTGCGTGATGGCTATGATCTGCGTATCGACTTCCTTGCTACCCTCACTTGCCAAAGCCTTCGGGACTGCATCAAGCAGGGCGTCGCAAAGTTTGTTTACCATTTAGAGTGTGCACAGACCGGTTTCCGTACAGTTGTCCAAACAGATAAGGTCAGCGAAGTATATACCCTGCTGAATAAGGCTGTGAATGGTAAATTGCAAATTTGTCCGTTTGTTGTAGCGGTCGATGATTTGAAAGGCTTTACCAGCCCTGACTTCCATGAAGATTATCAAGGGATCGCCTTTGATATTGAAGCTGGCTGCGTAATGGCTGTAGGCAAAATGGTAACGGTGGATATTTCAAAAGATATTGATGATCTCGCAAACACCCCATCCATTTTCAACATCAGCAAGAACCCCGACGAAAGCTGTAAGCAAATGCTGGTTGATATGTCTCAGCGCAAAATCATCATCAAGCTTCCTCTTAGCGATTTTTATAGCTATAAAGCCTTGAGCGCTACCCCTCTGGCACAGCCTATTCTCAACTCTCTCACTGTTGTACCTGCTCTGGTATATGTTTTGGAAGAACTGAGAGCTTTACCTATTCAGGAGCGAAGCGAGAACTCTGACACATTATGGTACAAGGTTCTATCAAAGGCGCTGTTAACGCAATTTGACTGTGATATTGAAAGCGAAGAATTCAACAACCAAAACTGCTTAGTTCTTGCTCAAAAGCTGATAAACAATCCAGTTTCGGATGCATTTACATTTTTGACAAGTAGCTTTGGCGCAGCAGGAGGTGACGAATAATGAAGCTACAGTTTGTGAGCTACGATAACATCGACATTATCAAATCCAATCTCAAAAGCTGGGTTGATAATTTCAAGCAGGATTCCTCTGAATGGCTACAGGAAGAGCTGGGAAACGCATTATTCTCTGACACAAAGTTTGCCGAAATTCCCGATTTCAGCCTGGATATGACTGCGGACAAGCCTTTCCTTACAGAAGCCGAAAATGTTAAGCGCACTTACGGAAACCTTCGTTTTCTGTCCGATTCTCAGGCTTCAGACGAGCGTTTGTGGGCAGGACTGTGCCTTGGGCCTTTCTGGGAATATGTAAAATACAGATGGGATATTAACAAGAAATGTACAGTTGGTAATGTGCAACAGCACTTTTTCTTCGGCTTTGGTGCCAGACGCTCTTTGACGAGAAATGCCTTATCCAGACTATGGTGGATTGGCCGTCTTACATACGACGAGAAGCGCTCTGACCCTTGGGAACTGACGAAATTTGTGTGTGAAAGCTCCGACTACATCATGCACATTCTGGAACGAAACACTTCCAACAATCCGTCTATTATCCGTCCTTTCCTTGGTGCGATAATAGAAGCCAAGGCGCAGGGATTACCGATTGACACAAACATTGTCGGTGAATTGTCTAAGTACCTCAACTTGCTTGGTGGTATATATATTTTGGACTGTCTGCC
>JAQXZK010000217.1 GCA_029227175.1 Bacteroidales bacterium
TCTTGGATGCGGCGACTGTGGGCGACACCATCATCACCTTGGAGGTCAGCCGATTAAGCCGAAGCACACAGCAGTTGTGTGAGATTATCGACACCATCCGCGAAAAGCGCTTGCGGCTGGTGATTGTGGGGAGCATCACGATTGATTGCCGGAACGGGCAGACCGAC
Organism: Bacteroidales bacterium; assembly: GCA_029227175.1. Lineage (GTDB taxonomy): Bacteria > Bacteroidota > Bacteroidia > Bacteroidales > Bacteroidaceae > Bacteroides. The sequence continues at coordinate 168 of JAQXZK010000217.1, forward strand.
CCAATGAGCGAAGCATTCTTGCAGATGGCTGGTGTTTTCAGTCAGTTGGAACTGGCGATGATTCGCGCAAGAGTGAAAAGCGGGATGGAGAACGCCAAGGCGAAGGGCAAGCATATCGGCAGACGGCCCACAACTAAGGATGACATTCCGGCTGTGTTTTATAAGCACTATCCCGCATATAGGACGGGGAATATGAATGTCAGCGAACTGGCGAGGGTGTGCGGGCTGAGCCGTCCGACGATTTATAAGTATTTGAAGTTGATAGCGTGAAGAAAAGTCCCTCTTTCCGAAGGTGGAAAGAGGGACTTGAAATATTAATAGTTTATAGACCAAACAAAACTTCCTGATCTTCAGGGGAGAGAAAGCCATCTGGATACAAACCGTTGTCTTTTTCAAACTTCTTAACGTAATTCGCCATGTCGTTTGTATAGTCAGTCCTGGTAGGCATCTTGCTGAAATAACCGAGTTCAAAGAGTTTGATGCGAGCATCGAGAACAGCTTGGCCATTGCTGCCGGGTTTGAGGAACTCATACTGAGCAGGAGTATTTCCGTTAGTTATAGTAGTCTTTCCGGAATGTGGAGCGGATTGAGCGACTTTATCTGCAATTCCCTTGTAAGAATAAACATCAATCCAAATTGCAGGAGCGATTCCACGCTCAAGATTCATGGAACAAGCAACAATTTCAGAACTTGAGTTTATTGTCGCGGCATAATGTTCATAATACTTTTTGTTTTTCGTGTTTTTTTGCTCATTGCGGTATAACACATCACGAGTCCATAAATACGTTTGTTTTTGGCTATCACCAATACATTCAGGTCGCCAAGCAGTAGTATCCCATTCTTCTCTTGATAGGATAAATACTTTGTCGTCAGTATTGTTGCCGCCTTTTGCTGTGCGGGTTTTTCCGTTTATGGTCCATTTTCCATCGGGATTAGCATTAGTGTGTGTTTGAATGACGTTAAGTTCTTTTGTCGTAAAACAATACTGCAAAAATTCATTATTTAGGTAATTGCGAAGAGACGACATTTCCCAATATACATTTGTAGGCGATTCGAGCCAATCGTAATCGTCATAAGGCGCGGTAAAAAGACGTTTTTCGGATACCAATAAAGCTTCTCGCCCATTGCGTTTAATAACATGCCACTTAATAGGCAATCTGTCATAGGTTCCGAATGTGATTGTTTTACCGACAGCAAAAGTAGCATCAATTTCTTTAATGGTAAAATCTATCAATTTATCATGTGAAAGTAGTAGTATTTGTGCATCTTTATAATTACCCATTTCATGAAGTAAAGAATAAGCAGTGCTATATTCACCCTGATCGAGTAGAGAAATAGCCGTGTTATAGTTTTGTTCAAGAATGGCGTTTTCGCATACTAGGATTTTTTCCTTGCTATCGCGATAAGAACCGAGAGCTTTAAACATAAGTATGGCTTGTTCATGTTCACCAGAACTCATTAGAGAAATAGCACTTTGATAGTCTCTTTCGGAAATTGCATCTTTACAAGCATCAACTCTTTTTGCGCTGTCTTTATATTCTGCTAGACGAAGAAACAAATTCATTGCTTCTTCATAGTTTCCCTCAGCTTCTAATGTACATGCACTCTCATAGGTATTTTCTTTTTCTTGTGCAGCTTTTTGTGCTGCTTGTTCTTTTTCTTCTCTTTCTATTTTAACGACTTCTTCGTACATTTTTTCCGCATCTGAATATTCAATTTTACTCAATGCAGAAAAAATCATCTTTGCCTCATCGTATTTTTTAGCTTTCAGATATTCATTGCCCTTTTGATAAGATGCAAAGTTTGCGGTGTCCGCCTTTTCTTTGTCTACTATGATGCAGCCGGAAGCGCTGGTCAGTTCAATCTTCTCAAGCGATGCTTCGTTTGCCTTCAAGCCGACGCCGACATACGCAGAACCTGATTTATGCACGGTTTTTGTTAGGCTTCCATTGGCAGGCATGTCTTCGCTAAAGCTTACTCCGCTAATACCGCTGGTCGTTTTGTGTGCTTCCCAAACGGTTCCAGATATAGAGAAAGAGACATTTTCGATCTCAAAAGTAGAACGAGCATTACATGTCAATACATAATCCACTTCAGTTTCGTTCATATAAAGAAATCCGCCATTCATATTAATTCGGGTTTGCGTTGCTTTGAAATT
>JAQXZK010000218.1 GCA_029227175.1 Bacteroidales bacterium
ATCCTTCAAATTTCGATACTCTCCTTCAGCGTCAGCAGACGGAGCAGTACCTGCGAATAAAGGTATATGCGCGGGCTAATGTAAAGGCTTATTTGAAATCTCGTTTAGCAGATTTAGTGAGTAAAGCGAAGCGAGCTGCGCATTATCGGGACTGGTTTTCTATAGCAGAGGAAAAGGCCGAGCTCGATGTAATGGCAGTTCAGCATGATATCGACCTTGATACAGACGCCATCAACAGAAGATTTCAAGAATATGTTTTGGCGCAGTTTGGAAAACTGTCCACCAATATCGACAAAACCTCGCCAGTCCTCGTTAGCAAAGCAATGGACTTCATGCACGACCGGAGCGATAAGTTCATCATCGTTGTTATGGACGGCATGTCTGAATTTGACTGGCGTATCATTTCACAGTCTTTTAAGAGGGTGAAATATGAGCAGTCGGCGGTTTTTGCAATGGTACCAACGACCACTTCTGTTTCCCGCCAGTGTTTACTGTCGAATAAATATCCGAGTCAGTTGATGGAGCCTTGGAAGCAGAGCAAGGAGAAGACTGAATTCATTGCCTGCGCAAAGTCCCTTGGATACTCAGATAGCCAGATAGGTTATGAGCGCGGGTATGATGCTCAGTTCGGTTCCTTTGTGCGCGGTGGCGCAGTCATCATAAATGATGTTGATGATATGGTGCATGCGCAGACACAGGGCCGGTTAGGAATGTTCAATGACATCAACGTTCTGGGCAATCAGAAAAAGCTGGTTGATATGGTACGCCGGTTCGTTGCATCAGGATATGATGTTTATATTACGGCTGACCATGGAAATACAACTTGCACCGGCCTTGGCAAACTTATGGGAACCGGTGTTGAAATGGAAACCAAGAGCCGCAAGTTCCTCGTCCTGAGAGATTTTGCGGATAAAGATAAACTGATGGAGAAGTACAGCTTTGTGGAATTTCCGAAGTATTACCTTTCCAAAGAATATGACTACCTTATTTGTGGTATTGGCGAATCCCTTGATGCAAAGGGTGAAGACGTTATGACTCACGGAGGCTTGTCCATAGACGAAGTGGTAGTCCCATTTATTACAATAAAGGCGGGAGAAAACAATGGCTAAGATGGTTGGATATGCCTGCAATATAAAATTGCAATGGCTTAATCATGCGGTGGCGATGTTAGATGAAAACCTAACTGAGGCCGAGTACAAAGAAAAAATGAATGAGTATCTTTCGTTTGAAATCGATAGTCCGACAAGGCTGAGAAAGACGCGAGAGATTCTGATGAACGTTTGGTATTATGATTCTGAGGAAATAACACCTATCCGGCAGGAAGCATTGAATCTGATGAAAGCACATCCTGAATGCGATACAGCACTTCACCTGTGCTTGATGTATTTGGCTTACCCGGTAGTGGCAGACATCTGTACCTTTATGGGACGCTTATTTGCTTATCAGGATGAGGTGACTAACACTGTATTAAACCAGAAGCTGTACGATGAGTGGGGCGAAAGAACTACGCTGCAGACAACTTGCCGTCGCGTTACGCTTACTCTTAAAGATATGGGAATTCTGGAGAATGAAACCCGTTTGAGATATCGTTTGAACAAGCAGACCGTTCTTAATGCTGATGTGATAAACTTCATGCTGAGTGTGGCGATGAAGGTTGAGGACACAGGATATTATCCTTTTGTAGGACTAACTGATTTCAGTATGTTGTTCCCATTCAAATATCATGTTACCAAGGAACAGATTAAGGGGTGTCCGAGTTTCTCCATCAGTAATTTTGGTGGCGAGTTATCTGTTTCTCTGAGTGACAAACGATGATGGAACTGATTCAAGGAACCTTCATATCTGAAAGCAAGAGAAGGTTTTTATGTACGGTTCGAGTCGAGGAGCAGGATGTGCTATGTTATGTTCCTGCTTCTTGCCATCTGAGTCCTCTTATAGAATTGGAAGGGCGAACGGTATTATTAACACCTGTTGAGTCATCAAAGGCCAGAACTCAGTTTGCGCTGTTTGCGGTAAAACATGGCAGGAGTTTTGTTCTTCTCAATCTGGCCTACGCCAACAAGGTTGTGGAGAAAGAATTCCATGGCAGGCTTTTCGCGTTCCTTGGAAAACGAAAAGCGATAAGTCATGAGAGTGTTATTGATGGATATAAATCAGACCTTTACATTCATGACACCGATACACTTATAGAAATCAAGACAGTTTTGTCTATGAACAAGGAAGTCGAGTTTCCTTCGATGGCTACCAATAGAGCGGTCAAGCAATTGAAGGAAATATCGCATCTGATAGATTGTGGCCATAGAATAGCTTATTTTGTCATTTCTCTGAATCCTGCTGCTGAAGCAATTGTGCTTGACCCACAATATGAGGAGTTTTATTCTGCTTTCAAAGAATGCACAGACAAGGGAATGCTATGTTGTGCTTTTTCAATTCGCTTGAAAGACGGAGTACCTTTAATACATAAAAGATTACCGCTTCGGACATGATTGAAGCCGGTATAAGATGCTATGCAATTAAACGCAACAAGAGCGATGACCGAAGCTTTGATGGGATTCGAGTAGCAACAATGCATCGTGTAAAAGGCCTGGAGTTCAGGTATGTATTTGTGGCAGCAGTGAATAATCGAATTGTGCCTTTGCCATCGGCAATTAATAAAACTGACGTAGTATCGGAAGC
>JAQXZK010000219.1 GCA_029227175.1 Bacteroidales bacterium
ATACGAAAAACTTAACGTCTCTCGCATGCTCTTGTACTACTCATTGTTTATGGAATTCTGTCATAGAACTTCTTTGCTCAAAGAGCGAAAGCGGTTGCAAAGATAAGAAGTTTTCTAATTTACTTCCAAATTTTCCGGAATCTTTTTTTCAATCAACCGGAGAATCATCAGAAACAACCTGACTCCCTTCCTGAAAGCGGGTGCAAAAGTAGACACTTTTTTATTACTGAACAAATTTATCAGACACTTTTTTAATGAAATCAAGAAAAAAAATCACACCCCACGCACAACACACTGTATATCAGTCTAACTTCAATACGGCTAAAAAAGCCCAGAATAGAAAAATCTGCGAGAATAGAAATCAAATTAGGTAAAACAGACGTTGATACATAATTCTTACGACTCAAAAAAAATCTCGGTCGAGCCGGGGAAGCCAAAGCAACTGCTTGCCATTGACGAGCACTATCGCCAGCTCAACAAGCAACAGGAAGGGAACTTAATCAACGAAGGCTTTTCCACTGTACGAAAGTTCCGTTAACCGGTGAATGGTGACTTTTCCATCGTGCGACAAGGCCGTTAACCGGTGAATGGAGTTTTTTCCATCGTGCGACAAGGCCGTTAACCAGTGAATGGTGACTTTTCCGGCGTGCGACAAGGCCGTTAACCGGTGAATGAAGACTTTTCCACCGTGCGAAAGTTCCGTTAACCGGTGAATGGAGGTTTTTCCGGTGCGCGACGAGACTATTCTCTTATTTCTCTCGTGCGAGCATACCTTTTACCTCAAAATAACATTTAGATTTGGATTTAATCAGCTTCTGAATGATGTATATAACTCTAGAAAAGCGCCTATCGTCAGTGAAACGATCCACTCATTTCCGTGCGTAAACAGCATGAATACTCCTGAAAAGAGCAAGCACAATGCTCCTAATTGCTGCTGGCGAGCTAAACGTTTCTGAGTCACACTCTCGTTCTGCGGCCTTTTTTCTCCCACCTGGGCCACAAAAATCAGCGTTCCTCCACACAACACCATGTACGGGACTCCCCCCCAGTGTGTCATGTATAGACATACACCCACGAGCAGTATGATTGACCCAACAATAAACAAAATACTTTGAATTCTCTTACCCATCGCTTGCTCAATCAAAAATAAAAACATCTTCGTTCGGTTTCTTCATCAAATAGCGCTCGCGCGCAATCTGTTCTATAGAGCAAGAGTCCACCTTCAATTCATTCAGTCGCTTGGTGTCTGCTTCGAACTGTTTTCTGTATTCGTCTATTTCTTCTTCAAGCTGCATAATCTCATGCTGATATCCCAGCCTGCGAATCCAGCAGTTTTCGTCCATAACACCTATAATAAACAGGAAAACGAGGACGGTTATGACGTAGCGGTATCTGCCTACCAGTTTCCAAAGCATGTTGAGATTTTCCATTATACCATGTTTTCGTCAGAGAAAATTATTTGCAGCAAGCAACATCGTGTGCTTCTGTCAGCAAAGATAACCGCTTTTGCTCAGTTTCTAAAGTTTTTTTGTAATTTTGCTTCGTAATAAAGAATATTCCTTATAGGATTCCATACCTTAATATATATTATACATGGATAACTACATCGTTTCTGCCAGAAAGTATAGACCTTCTTCTTTTGAGTCTGTTGTAGGTCAGTCTTCCCTCACCACAACCTTGAAGAATGCCATCTCTTCCGGTAAATTAGCTCACGCGTATCTGTTCTGCGGACCACGAGGTGTCGGCAAGACCACCTGCGCTCGTATTTTTGCCAAGACAATCAATTGTCTGCATCCCAACGAGCACGGCGATGCCTGCAATGAGTGCGAATCCTGCAAGGCCTTCAATGAACAACGTTCGTTCAATATACACGAGCTTGATGCAGCCTCAAACAACGGTGTAGACCAGATAAAAGACCTTATCGAACAGGTTCGTATCCCGCCACAAGTCGGCCGCTACAAGGTGTTTATCATTGATGAGGTTCACATGTTGTCTACCGCAGCCTTCAACGCGTTTCTCAAAACGTTGGAAGAACCTCCCAAACATGTCATCTTTATACTTGCTACAACGGAGAAGCACAAAATACTTCCAACCATTTTGAGCCGTTGCCAGATATACGACTTCAACCGGATGAGTATCGAAGACACGGTTGCCCACCTGGCATACGTTGCTTCCAAGGAGGGTATCAGGACAGAGCCTGAAGCCCTGAACATCATTGCTCAAAAGGCTGACGGAGGTATGCGCGACGCTCTCTCCATTTTTGACCAGGTTGCAAGTTCGACAAATGGGAACATCACCTATCAGGGGGTCATCGAAAACCTGAACGTCCTCGACTATGATTATTATTTCCGGCTCACTGACAACTTTCTACAGAACAAAGTCAGCGAATGCCTCCTGCTTTTCAACGAGGTCCTCAACAAGGGATTTGATGCCAGTCACTTCATCACCGGACTTTCCTCTCACTTCCGCGACCTGCTCGTGAGCAAAGATGTAACTACCCAGTCGCTCCTGCAAGTGGGAGCTTCTATCCGGCAGCGTTACGACACCCAGTCCAAGCAGTGTCCGCTCAAGTTCCTTTACCGGGCCATGAAGTTGTCCAACGACTGTGACCTGAACTATCGTGCGAGCAAGAACAAGCGGCTGCTTGTCGAACTCACTCTGATTCAGATTGCCCAGTTGACAGTAGGTGATGAAGATACCATTGCAGGTGGGCTTGGCCCTAAGCAAGTTATAAAACCCATCTTCACTGCCTCTCCCAAACAGGCAACGACTTCCCGGCCGGCGACCTCATCCCAACCGTCATCTACACCCACTACGGCCGAAGTTCCGGCTCCTCCGCAGCCCCTCCACAATGCGCCCACGCAACCGAAGGTAGAAAAAACCGCTGACGGCTCCGAACCGATTGGCCACAGAAATACGGTATTGGCATCCTCAACCGGAAGCAGATTTCAAAACACGAAAGCCGGCATGGGATTCTCCATTACGCAAAAGGCGACTAATCCCGTTCATTCTAAGGACAATACCAATGTCATGCCACAGACGGGCAGCCAACCTGCCATCGGAGACAAGCCATTCACAGAGGACGACCTCTTGAGTTGCTGGAGAAGATACATCAATCAACTTCCCCGGGAGCAGGTTTCCCTCTCCAAACGCATGCAAGTTGCAACTGTCAAGTTGCAAGGATATGCTTGTGAAATCACCGTTGAGAATGAACTTGCAAGCAAGGACTTCAATGCGCACCTTCAGGAAATCACAAACTTCCTCAGAGCCTCGCTTGACAACTCCAAGTTGACAATCTCCATCAAGGTCAACGAGCAGCAAGACATCATCCGCGGCTTCACCCGGACAGAGCGTTTCCAGGTCATGTCTGCCAAGAACAAGAACCTCATTACGCTTCAGAAAGCATTTGGCCTGGAATTTTATTGAAATTACTCCCGAATACCTTCACATTCAAAACAAATCTTTACATTTGTACGCGTGAAACGAAAAACACTGTCTTGAAACTTTATAAGATAACATTCCTTTGGTTGTATCTCCTGCTTACCTCTTCATCCATTGCGTTCGGGAAAGAGGAAGTGAACCATATACAACATTTGCAATCTCTTCTTGACCGGGAGGTAGCATACGACAGTATTGCATCTCCCTTTACCGTCATCAAGTGGGTGAATGAGTCTCTCCCCATTGTCCGTTACCAGCAGAACAGCGAGCTTTATTTCAAACTTCAATATCTGTTGGCTCGGTGTTATATGATTTCGGGCAACATGGGACTTGCCGTCGAGTGTACACAGAACATGTATGAGGCTGCGCACAACATGCACAGCAACTACGGCGATGCCTTGTCCAAAATGTCGCTTGGCGAAATCTACTATCACTCCTACAAGCTCAACGATGCGATAGATTCTTACAAGGCCGCTTGGGAGGCATTCGGTTCGTTGCCTCGGAACAAGGCGTTCCGGATTCGTGTCCTTACCGGTATCTGCTCCATGTACCTGCGTATGAACAGGCTTGGCGACGCGCAGCCACACATCAAGGAGCTAGAGCGGTACCTCGAGCAGAATCCTACCTCTCCCTACGCTTTCAATGCCATCAGAGAGATTGCCAACTATTACGTTTCTTTGAGCGCAAGAAATCCTAAGTATATTGACGAGGCATACAACTACATACACCGCATGATTGCCATCAACAAGCAGCGGTATGAACCATCCATGGATTTCACAATCAAATACATCACTGCTTCCTATTATTGCACACGCGGGCAGATAAATCCCGAATATTTCCAGAAAGCGGAAGGCAACTACAAGGAATTGCTACTCTCGATCGGTCAGAGCATGGAGTTTGCTCTCTATCGCCGTTTGGTTCTTCTCGGGATGATTCACCTATACAAGGAGCAAGACAGGTACAGCGATGCCTGCGAGCTGTACCGAAACCTCTTCACCTTGACTGATTCTATTTCGGCACATGCCTATTTTAACCAGAGCGAGGCCCTGTTCGCCCAATACGACCTTAACAGCCTCAACGGTGAGGATGTCGAACTCCGTAGACAACGCAACCGTATTCTATACAAAATCACGGGGGTCGTAGTTTTGGTCTTTTCGCTCACCGTCATGTCATTATTCTATTACCATAAGCAAAGGATCAAGCTCATGCACTCCATCGAAGAACTGAAGGAAGCACAAGACAAGGCCAACGCCTCCCTAAAGGCCAAGAGCACCTTCCTCTCCAACACAAGCCACGAGATTCGCACACCGCTGAACGCTTTGTCCGGTTTCTCCGAGTTGCTATCCTTGTCCGACATCGACAACGAGACACGCATACAGTGCAACGACATAATTCTTCAGAACTCATCATTGCTGCTAAACCTGATTGACGACGTTGTCAACTTCAGTAATCTCGACATCAACCGCCTCAACTTCAACTTCGAGCGTCACGACGCCATTGCTCTTTGCTACAACGTTATCGACACAGTCAACAAAGTAAAGCAGACAGAAGCCGAAATGAGGTTTGAGAACAATATACCTCAAGCAATCATCGAGACAGATGCATCACGCTTGCAGCAAGTCCTGTTAAACCTGCTCGTCAACGCGGCCAAATTCACTCCCCATGGTAGCATTATCCTGAAGGTAGAGCAGATACTTGAGCAGCAGGAAACCCTTCTCTTCTCGGTCACCGATACCGGCTGCGGCATCCCACTTGAGAAGCAGGCCGACATCTTCAAGCGATTTGAGAAGCTGGACGAGACCTCGCAAGGCAGTGGATTGGGACTTTCCATCTGCCAGATTATCATCGAGCACATCGGCGGCAAAATCTGGATAGACTCCACTTACACCGGCGGTTCACGCTTCTGCTTCACGCATCCGTTCACCCAGACAAACAGGAGAAAGGAGGGACAACAACCATGAAGAGAAAACTTCTCTCCCTCCTGACCATCATGCTATTCCTCTGCATCACTCCCCTGCAGGCAGCAGAGACGGAACAGCAAGACTCTATCCAGTTCTGGAAGGCCAAATACGACCTGTTACGCAAATACAGACACTCCTCAGGCACCGAGCGTCTGAAAGTACTCAACGAGCTCTGTGCCATGCACCAGCAGGACTTGACGTTTCTCTACTACGAAGACCTCCTCTTCAAGGAAGCCAAGGCCCAAGGCAACATCGAATATCAGAGCATAAGCATCTACGACCGTAACCTTTTCTACTATCTTTGGGATGACACCCGCCATCAGGAGATGTGGATGAAGCGCATGGAAACCTTTGCCCGGCAACACAACTACTACAAGGACTATTTCAAGGCCAAACGCCTGCTCATCGACTCCTACACCAACGAGATGCGCATTGCCCTTTCCTTATCCGAAGCCAAGCGGATGGAAAAACTTGCCATCGAGACCAATCATATAGAAGGCTACCGGGAGTCACTCATTTGTCAGGCCAACTGTTACATCAGCTCGCTACGCTACGGAGAGGGCATCCAGCTCAATAATAAAACCGTCCGACTGATGGAACACATCACCGACCCCATCGACCGGCTGAATGCCTGGCTCACTATCACCGACATCTACAACAAGGTCGGCGCCATCGAACCCCTCGCCACCTCACTGGACTCACTGGACGTGGCTCTTGACAGAGCCTTAGCCATCCATCCCGAACGACTTAGGGCGTACTACATCGTATACCTTGTCAGCCACCTGAAGCACGCTACTGTTGAGATTCACCACAAGCATTTCGACTGGGCAGAGCACCACCTCCGGCAAGCCTACCGCTATCTCATAGATGGAGACCACGAGGCTTATTTCACCGACTATTATCATATCCTCGCCTACCTTAAGTATGTAGAGGGTGACTACAAACAGACACTGGACTATATCCAGCGCGCGCTCGACTGTGAATATGACGAGAAACGGAATATCTATTTTGACAAACTCAAGCTAAAGGCCGATGTACTCGACCGGCTTGGGAACTCCCGAGAAGCGAGCGACATCTACAAGCGGATGCAGCTTTCCAAAGACTCTCTCTATCTCATTCTCTTCAGCCAGCAGTCTGACCACATCCATAGGCAATACACGGCCGAACATCAGAAACTCGAACAAGAACGTGTACATACCCGGTTCAATGTCTTCACCATCCTTATCCTGTCTCTTTTCTCTATCTTTATCTTTGTATACATCGTCCGCATGATGAGTTCTAAGAAGAAGATGACGGAGAATCTTAGTCGGGTAAAAAAACTCACCGAGATAGCAGAGAAACACAATGAGCAGAAAGGGCATTTCATGCAGAACATCAGCTTCAATATACGTACTCCGCTAAACAATGTCGTCGGATTCTCCCAACTTTTGGCCAAAGAGATGAATACCCTGTCAAAAGACGAAATCGAAGAGTACTCGCGCATTATTCGTGAAAACTCCGACCGCCTCATTGACATCGTCAACGACATCCTTGACCTCTCGCGCCTTGAAGCGGGAATGACCAAGTGGAATCTGACCAACCTGCAGGCTGGCGAGTGGGGCGACACAATGGCCAATCTTGTCAGGACGAAAACCGACCGACAGGCTGACTTCACTCTCCATATTGACGAGGATGCCCGAACGAAGGTCATGCACATCGACGCAGACCGTCTCAACAAGTTTGTTCTCCGGTTACTGACCTTCAAGTACAAACAGGCTCCCTATCGGGCAAGCCTCACCGTGTCGTACGACCGGGATTCGGATGCACTTCTCCTTCGCTTCTTCAACGAACTTATTACCAATGGGAAAGAAATCACCAATCAGGAGTACATCCTCTTCGACATCGTACGTCTCCTCTTCAAGCATTTCGGCGGTGAAGAAGCCCTGATCGACCTGCAGGCCGGCACAGTCAGCAGCCGCATCTCTCTCTCCTATTCAAAGTAAAACAACAGGGATATCATTCTGGAACGCGCCTTTGCCATTGTCTGCGCGTATTTCTTCATCTCCGGCTCTGCCAAATCCGGACGGTTTCGGGTCAGCACGTCTGTCAACCCGAACGAGAACTTCAGTTCCGGAATCAGTTTGAAGTTCTTCAGATAGAAATCACAACCCAAACCGACCTCCAGATAGCAGTCCGGTGCATTCAGCTTCACGGGTTTTGCCTTTGTCTTCACAAAGTCATACGCAGGCATCACGCCCACTACGATGTAGGGTCTGTGATTGTTGAAACGTTCGGCCGAGAATTTCAGGTCCACCGGCAGCAAGGCATAGACGGACTTCACGTCCTGCGAGTAGGTCTCGCCCTGTTGCTGTTCCTTGAACACAACCTTCTTGTCGCCGAAAGCTATCGAGGGCTGAATCCGCAACGCAAAATGTCGGGTCAGGTAGAGTTCGCCCAGCACGCCGACCGTGAATCCCGGCGAGTAATCAGGCGTGTCAGCATACCATTCCTCCCCACTGTTCGCCAGTCCTGAGTTCCACAGCTTCAGGTCCTGCGTATGCAATCCCAGGAAGAATCCGTAATGCCATTGCCGCTGGTCTACGTAGGGCAGGCGCTGTACCTTCCGCGCTTGCGACATGGCTGCCGTCGCCATGCCCAAGACCATACACCCTATCAGTAGTAACCGCTTCATGTTAATATTAACGCTACATTCCCGCTTTTATTGCCTGTTACTACGCTGAAGTAATACGCGGACAGTATCCACGCCTACTATTCGCCGTAAAAAAAGGCTGTGACCGCCACCATAGTGACGTCACAGCCCTGTCTTTTCCAATGATTGGGATTGTATTATTCTCCAAGCGAGATTGCACCTGCCGGACAAGCCTCAGCACAAGTTCCACACTCTACACAAGCCTCTGGGTCAATAGAGTACTTGTCAGCACCTTCAGAGATTGCGCCTACCGGACACTCGCCAATACATGTGCCGCAAGCCATACAATCATCACTAATTACATAAGCCATTTTTTCAGTATTTTTTTAGTTAGTACTATGTTACCGTGAGAAGAGTTTACCTCCTCTTTACGGTGAAGCAAAAGTAGTGCTTTTTACCTTTCCCAAGAACAATACGCTTATATTTTCTCCTAATTTGTAATTCATCTAAATTAAATCCCAAAACGGTCTATGCTACGTCGATAAGTTCTATTGCATCGTCCCGGGCAGAAACCCTGGCAGTTTCTTGTTTTTTCAACACCTTATGTCTACCTTTGTCAGGCATTGATAAACAAACACTTTAAAGCTTTATTCATTCGATGAAAAACATCTTCCTTCGTTCAGTTGCTCTTCTGGCCGTTGTCGCCTGGTTCACGTCATGCGACCATACCCGGAATGATATTTTGCTGGAAGCCGAGTCATTCGCCGCTACTGGCGGATGGGTCAGCGACAATCAATCCATGATGCAGATGGGTTCTCCCTACCTCATGGCACACGGTCTGGGCATTCCCGTGGCCGATGCCACTACCACGTTCAAGGCTACAAAGGGTGGTGACTACCGCCTGTGGGTACGGACTAGAGACTGGTGTCTCCCCTTTGGCAAGAGTGACTCGCCCGGCCGTTTTCAGGTTCTGATTAACGGTGAGGCGGCAGCGGTCGTCTTCGGTACTGAGGGGGCAGACTGGCACTGGCAGGACGGAGGCATCATCACCCTCCGGACCGGGAAAAACAGCATTGCGCTGCACGACCTGACCGGCTTCAACGGCCGGTGCGATGCCATCTGCCTGACGGCCGACACTGTTGCCATTCCTCCAACCAACGACCGGGCCGAACTGGACAGGCTACGCCACCGACTACTCCACCTGCCCGCCCCTGAAGAACCGGGTTCTTACGACCTCGTTGTCGTGGGAGGAGGTATTGCCGGATGTTGCACCGCCATTACGGCAGCGCGGTTAGGCTGTAAAGTTGCCTTCATTCACAATCGTCCTGTTCCGGGAGGAAACAACAGTTCGGAGGTACGTGTCGGGCTCTCCGGCCTCATTGCCCAGCAACCTTATCCGCGACTCGGTGACCTTATGGACGAGCTTGGAGGCATCGGTCACTGGACGCGCAAGGAAGCTCTCCTCGATACGACAAGCCTGCGCAGCCGCCAGATTCTCCATCTGCTCAACCGCAATCCCGAGAAGGCCATACACAATGCCGGCCCGGGCAGCAACTATGAAGACGAGAAGAAAATCAGGCTTCTCTCAGACGAACCAAACATCACCCTGATGCTCAACACGCAGGTCATCTCCGCCGAGACACGCGACAACACCATCCTCAGCGTCCTGGCCAAAGACAATACCTCCGGCCGAGAATACATTATCCGAGGCACACTCTTTGCCGACTGCACCGGTGACGGGAATCTGGGTTACATGGCCGGGGCTGACTTCCGAATGGGACGCGAGGGGAAGGCAGAGACCGGCGAGCCACGTGCGCCCGAGCAACCCGATTCGTTAGTGATGGGCACCTCCGTACAGTGGTATGCCGTCGCCCAAGACACCATGTCTGCGTTTCCACGCTGTCCGTGGGCCTTGCAGTTCAACGATGAGACCTGTCAGCCGCTCACCCGTGGCGACTGGAACTGGGAGACAGGGCTTAACCGCAATCAAATAGAAGAAATCGAGTACATTCGCGACTTCGCCCTGCGCGCCACCTTCGGCAACTGGGCCTACCTCAAGAACGACTATAAGAACAAAGACCGCTTTGCCAACAAGCGACTCGAATGGGTGGCCTACATTGGCGGTAAGCGAGAGTCCAGACGACTTTTAGGCGACGTCATACTCAGCGAGAACGATATCCTCAACAACACACCCTACGACGACGCCACCTTCACCACTACCTGGGGCATGGACCTCCACTTTCCCAAGCCCATCGCCGGTATGGACGAAGAGCCCTTCCTCACCTATTGCATTGCACCGGATGTCAAGCCATACGCCGTGCCCTATCGATGCCTCTATTCGCGCAACATCGGAAACCTCTTCATGGCCGGCCGAGATATCAGTGTCACCCATGTGGCACTGGGCACCGTGCGCGTCATGCGAACCGGGGGCATGATGGGCGAAGTCGTAGGCATGGCAGCCTCACTCTGCAAACGACATCGCGCACTGCCGCGTGCCGTCTACGAGCAATATCTGGACGAATTGAAGCAACTCATGACCCAAGGCATCGGTGTAAGCGGATTTCCTGAGTCAGGCATCCGATAAGTCCTAAGAGATTGCCTTTGCTGACCGTCGTGACTGACTTTCGGAAGTGAGAATCAGCCGGACATCACGCAAGCGTGATAAGATTCCTTTTGATTCCTTTATGTGCCGGAGGTGAAAGAATATATAAATCATTCGCCTGCTTCGACAGCATTTTCTGTCATGCACATCTTAGCATTACATTCTTCCCGAATTCTCTGATTCTCTACGCAAATTGTATGTGTTCATCATTGGGCAATACGCATACATATTGACATCCTACATGGGTAAACAGTGACAAAGTGCCTGGAGACATCGCTAAGAGAGTTTGTCAAGTGAGCAAGACATGCTCCGCATGTAACTCTCGCTTATCTTCTCGAGCTTCCTCATACAACAAGGGGCTGCAAATGGCAATTATGTGCCACCTGCAGCCCCTATCTGTGATTATATATCCGGTTTATGGATTAGTGTACTGGATAGTAGCCTGATCGGTCTTCCAATTGTTCGGCAGATAATCTGCATCACCTTTTATTTCATTGTATATACTTAGACTGGACAATGTCAATGTGCGCGATGTCGCACTTGTGCCTGCATCTGTTAGCCAATACAATAAACAATCCGTTGCACTCACATTCGTCGCCAGCATCTTTACTTCCGAGAGTTTTGAACAACCAGAGAACATGAAGCAATAACAATAAGTTGCCAACGTCGTTGCCGGAAGCTCAGGGGCTGTCGTGAGGGCAGTACAATTATAGAACATTGCATGATAACAACCTGTTACCAACGTAGTCGCAGGAAGAGCAGGGGCCGTGGTGAGGGCGGTACAGAGCTCGAACATGTCTTGATAACAAGAATTCTTCATTTCCGTGGCAGGGAGGGCTGGGGCCGTGGTAAGGGAAGTGCAATTATAGAACATGAAGCAATAACAAAAATCTGCCAACGTAGTTGCAGGAAGAGCAGGGGCCGTGGTGAGGGAAGTGCAATTATAGAACAGACGGGCAAACCTTGCATTGGCTGTGCTTGTCGTTTCGTAATGCTCATAGTCAACGAGTGTGCGAATGTCACCCCTGCAACTCACCTCTACGCTTGCATTACCAAATGAGATACTAGAGTATTCATCATTACCAATATTATTCGCCGTACCCTGGCTGCTCTTGCCACGCAGACGCAGATTTCCCAAAGTGCCGCCAAAGGGAATGTTGCTGACCTTCGACGTAAACTGTGTCCAGTTGCCATCGCCCACTGCATATTCGAAATACTCGCCGGCTCCCAAGGTGAAGGTTCTAAATCTCATCGTAAACGTCTGCGGACTTTCAGCCGAGAAGGTAAGATAAAT
>JAQXZK010000220.1 GCA_029227175.1 Bacteroidales bacterium
TCATATTGATGAATGGATGATTAATGAAAAAGGAAAGACAGAGAAAGAAGAATTAGAAGATGGAGATATTATGCTTGGTTGGGGGTGGTGTAATTATTCGTTTGATAGAATCGGCGAATGTACAGTATTTATTGACTGTGATGCATGTCCTAGATATAGATTCCAGTCTCCCTATAAATACGACGCTGTAACGGGAGCTTTTAGTCGTACAAACGAAAATGGAGGAGATTTGTATGTCTATTTTTATGTGCTTGGACTGGAAAAGAAGGATGGGAAAACTTATCTTTGGATCTCAAATAGCCAAGAAGTGGAATGTTACGTAGAAACTACCAAAGACGAGCTGATGGAGGAGTTTCTTTATGAGTGGGATGACATCTTGGAGATGTTCCCAAACTGGAACGTCTAAACTGACAGACTCTAACTATCCATAGAACGCAAGGGCAACCCGCACACAGCACGTGGGTTGCCCTTGGTGTTTGTAACCTTATTTCTCCGGCGCATTGAGCGGATGAAACGGAGAAAAAATCGGGCACAGATTTTTGTATTTGGTCTAAAAGGTCGTACTTTTGTCCGGATAATGCCTTGCTGCGACCACACGTGAAACAGACTTGAAAACAACAACCTCATAAATATTTTGTATATGGAAAGAATTATCGGACTCATCGACGCCCCGTTTACTCCATTCTATGCAAACGGTGACGTAAATCTTGAACCAATAGAGAAATACGCGGCTATGCTCATCAAGAACGGCCTGAAAGGTGTCTTCATCAACGGTTCTTCCGGCGAAGGCTACATGCTCACCACCGAAGAGCGGATGCTGCTGGCCGAGAAATGGGTAGCAGTCGCCCCGAAAGACTTCAAAGTGATTGTTCACGTGGGCAGTTGCTGCCTGCGCGAGAGTGCCAGACTGGCTGCGCATGCCGAGAAAATCGGGGCCTGGGGCATCGGCGCCATGGCTCCCCCATTCCCGAAAATAGGACGCATCGAAGAACTGGTGAAATACTGCGAAGAAATTGCTGCCGCGGCACCAAGCCTGCCATTCTACTTCTACCACATCCCGGCCTTCAACGGTGTGTTCCTCCCGATGGTGGAACTGCTCAAGGCTGTCGACGGCCGCATCCCCAACTTTGCCGGCATCAAGTACACCTACGAATGTATGTACGAATACAACCAGTGCCGACTGTACAAGGACGGCAAATACGACATCCTCCACGGACAGGACGAGACCTATCTCCCCAGCCTCGCACAAGGTGGCGCACAAGGTGGCATCTGCGGCACGACCAACTATAACGGTCGCGAGCAGGTAGCCATCGGCGAAGCCTGGAAAGCCGGAGACCTGGAGAAGGCCCAGGAACTGCAGAACTTCTCACAGGCAGTCATCAACGTCATCTGCAACTACCGCGGCAACATCGTCGGCGGCAAGCGCATCATGAAGCTCATCGGACTGGACCTGGGGCCCAACCGCGTCCCCTTCCGCAACATGACCGACGAGGAAGAGGCAAGCATGAAGAAGGAACTCGAGGCAATCGACTTCTTCAACAGATGTAACAGATTCTAAACCCACAGGCATGACTACCGAAGAAAGAAAATACCTGGAATGGTGCTCCGCCCACTACCGCGACGAACTGACCAGCGACATTATGCCTTTTTGGCTACAGAATGGTCTTGACAAGACGAACGGCGGAGTCTATACCTGCCTCGACCGTCAGGGCGTGCTGATGGACACGACCAAGTCCGTGTGGTTCCAAGGCCGCTACGGATTCATCTGCGCCTATGCCTACAACCACATCGAACCCAACGCCGACTGGCTGCAAGCATCCAAAAGCTGCATCGACTTCATCGAGGCGCACTGCATCGACACCGACGGACACATGTTCTTCACCGTCACGGCCGAAGGTCATCCGGTGCAGAAACGCCGATACGTCTTCTCCGAGTGCTTTGCCGCCATGGCCATGGCCGAATATGCCCAAGCCACTGGCAGCCGGACGTATGCAGAGAAAGCCCTCGACGTCTTCCTGAACATTCGCCGCATGCTTGCCACCCCGGGATTCCTGGAGCCCAAGACAACGGTCAAAGGACACAGCCACTCCATCACGATGATGCTCATCAACGTGGCCGTCATCGTCAAGCAAGTCATCGCTCACCCTGCCCTGGACGAGCAAATCAGACTCTCGTTAGACAACATCGAACGTTACTTCCTGCACCCTGAATACAAAGCCCTGTTGGAAAGCGTAGACCCGGAGGGAGGACTCATCGACACCATCGCCGGGAGAACGATCAACCCCGGACACTGCATCGAGACAGCCTGGTTCATCTTAGAAGCCGCGGCCCGGGCAGGAGAAGACGACCACCTGAAGGAACTGGCACTCCAGATCTTCGACTGGTCATTCGAATGGGGGTGGGACAAGACATACGGAGGAATCATCAACTTCCGCGACTGCAAGAACTTCCCGCCGCAAGACTACTCCCAGGACATGAAGTTCTGGTGGCCACAGTGCGAAACCATCATCGCCTCACTCTACGCCTACAAAGTGACACGAGACAGAAAATACCTCCGCATCCACCGCATGGCCAACGAATGGGCCTACGCCCACCTGAAAGACAACGAGTATGGCGAATGGTACGGCTACCTGCATCGCGACGGTACCGTGGCGCAAGACGCCAAGGGCAACATTTTCAAAGGCCCGTTCCACATCCCAAGAATGTTGATAAAGTCGCACCTGCTCTGCGAGGAAATCCTGTCGACCGAATAAAGCCACACAACCATCCACCCTTAAACCTGACCCATGTTCAAGAACTCAAAGCATTACCCCATCCTCGTCGTAGCCCTTCTCTGGGTTGTCGCACTACTCAACTACATGGACAGACAAATGCTGTCGACCATGCAGTCAAGCATCTGTACCGACATTGTCGAACTGCAGGAAGCCGAGGCCTTCGGAGCCCTGATGGCCATCTTCCTCTGGATATACGGCTTCATGAGCCCCGTTGCCGGACTGATCGCCGACCGCCTGAGCCGCAAATGGCTGGTAGTGGCCTCGCTCTTCGTCTGGAGTGCCGTAACCTTTCTGATGGGATATGCCGAGAACTTCAACCAGCTATACTGGCTTCGCGCCATCATGGGCGTCAGCGAGGCACTCTACATCCCGTCGGCCCTCTCCCTCATTGCCGACTGGCATGAAGGAAAGTCCCGCTCACTGGCCATCGGCGTCCACACGACAGGACTTTACATCGGGCAGGCCATCGGCGGATTCGGAGCCACTGCCGCCACCTTCTTCTCCTGGCAGGGAACCTTCCAAGGATTCGGAATGGTGGGCATCGTCTACTCACTGATACTGATTCTCCTCCTGCACGAGAATCCTAAGCACGACATCCGCTCTGCCACAGCAAGCAAGAACGGCACGACCGGCTTCGCAGCGGGTGACATCCTCAAGAGTCTGGCACTGGTTTTCTCCAACTTCGCCTTCTGGGTCATCCTCATCTACTTTGCCGTACCGTCACTTCCGGGATGGGCCACCAAAAACTGGCTGCCCACCCTCTTTGCCGAGAGCCTGAACATCCCCATGTCCGAGGCCGGACCGATAAGTACCATCACCATCGCAGCCTCCTCCTTCGTCGGTGTCCTCTTCGGCGGATACCTCAGCGACCGTTGGGTGCAGCGTAACATCCGCGGCAGGATATACACCGGTGCCATTGGCCTGGGACTGACCATACCCGCTCTGTGCCTGCTGGGTATGGGCCACGACCTGTTCTCGGTCGTGAGTGCCGTCCTGCTCTTCGGAATCGGGTTCGGCATGTTTGACGCAAACAATATGCCCATCCTCTGCCAGTTCATTGCCGCCAAATACCGCGCCACAGCCTATGGCATCATGAACATGGTAGGCGTATTCTTCGGAGCCGCCGTGACACAGGTACTTGGCCGATGGACCGATGCAGGCAACCTCGGTAGCGGATTTGTCCTGCTCGGAGGAGCCGTTGCCGTTGCCTTGATTCTACAACTCGCCTGCC
Source organism: Bacteroidales bacterium (assembly GCA_029227175.1). GTDB lineage: Bacteria > Bacteroidota > Bacteroidia > Bacteroidales > Bacteroidaceae > Bacteroides. The sequence continues at coordinate 4,006 of JAQXZK010000220.1, forward strand.
TCAAACCCCAGACAGACAATAAAGAATAAACCACAAACACACACTTATGTCTAAAAGGTTCCACATTCTCATCGCTCTGTTGCTTCCTATCGCAGCTTTCGGGCAAGCCCTGCACAACGGCATCGCCCTGCCTGAAGAATGGCCACCCCGATACCCGCAGCCGACCGTGGCGCAAGACATGCCGCTGCCATACATCGAGTCAAAGCCCGCTGTCATCCCCATCAACACCGGACGCCAACTCTTTGTCGACGACTTCCTCATTGCCGAGACCACACTTCAGACCGTCTGCCACACACCTGTCTTCTACCCTCACAACCCGGTGCTGGATGCCGACAAGGAATGGGAAAAGACAACCGAAGGAGTAACCTATGCAGCCCCCTTCAGCGATGGCATCTGGTACGACGAGAAGATAGGGAAATTCAGAATGTGGTACCTGGCCGGTGCGGGAAGCATACACACATACGGCAACCAGACATTCTACACCTGCTACGCCGAGTCGACAGACGGCATCCATTGGACAAAACCGACACTCGACATCGTGCCGGGAACAAACATCGTGGACACAAGCGACAGAGACGCCTCGACCGTTTGGCTTGACCGCACGGAGAAAGATCCCGGGAAACGCTGGAAGTTCTTCAACATCGAAAAACGCAAAGGCGACTGGTGCTGGAGAGCCATCCTGAAATACTCGGCCGACGGTATACACTGGAGCAAGGGAGTTGCTCAATCCGGTGACCTGGGAGACAGGACCACGGCATTCTATAACCCGTTCACCCGGAAGTGGGTGCTCAGCATGCGCGGGGGAACCTCCGTAAGCGGACGTTCACGCTACTACGCAGAAAACAGTGACCCGGAAGAACTGGTCAGCACCTCTCACCGCACGCGCAGCGACTACAACGACAAGCACGTCGTTTATTGGTTCACGCCCAGCGACAAAGAAAAACGAAACCCCAAATACCCGGAAACAGACCCCGGCATCTACAACTTTGACGCCATTGCCTACGAGAGTATCATACTGGGTCTGTATGCCTCATGGTCGGGCCCGGAGAACGATATCTGCAAGCGCGACGGCATACAGAAACACAACGTCATCTGTCTGGGATACAGCCGCGACGGATTTCACTTCTACCGCCCCACCTTCGAGCCCTTCATGGACGTCAATGAAAAGGACGACGATGCCTGGAACTGGGGGAACATGCAATCCATCAACGGCACACCGCTCATCGTCAACGACTCCCTTTATTTCTACGCCAGTGGCCGACACTTAGACAAAGTCTACTGGGACGGCCACACATCAACCGGACTGGCCAAGCTGCGTCGCGACGGTTTCGTCTCCCGTCATGCAGGGAAAGAGGAAGGCACACTGACTACCGAACCACTCACTTTTGACGGGAAATATATCTTCGTCAACGTAGCGGTTGCCTCCAAGAAGAGCTCGCTCCGCATAGAACTGCTCGACAAAGACGGAAACATCATCCCCGGCTTTGCCAAAAAAGACTGCGACACGCTTAAAGGCATCGACTCGACCAAACAGCCGGTGTCCTGGAAAGGACAGACAGACCTGTCCGCACTCTCCAACCAGACAATCCGAATCAAGTTCTACCTCACCAACGGAGACCTGTACGCCTTTTGGGTATCGCCCTGGGAGAGTGGCGAAAGCCGAGGCTACACCGCAGGTGGAGGCCCCGGACTACACCAATCAGGCATTGACAAAAAATAAAACTACATGAACAGACTATTACTTGGAATACTGCTGACTCTCCTTCTCCCGCTCTCCATCAGAGCACAAGAAGTATTAGTCTACGAGACAGAGATACCTATCCTCATTGACAGGGAAGATAACGATTTGTTTGAAATAAGAGTTGACTCACCCAACGGAGGACTCTTCAACAACCTCACCCTCGCGCTGTCCAAAGATGTGCACTTGGAAGACATCCACGCGCTCAAGCTCTATTATGCCGGAACAGAGTCCGCCGTGCGCAAAGAACAGGACGCTACACGACCGGCCCTTGAATATGTGCCAAGAAACGAGGCTGGCAAGACGCGGAAAGCAAATCTGACCTACTCTATACTGAAAAGTGAAGCAACCCCTCTGACGCACGACGTGACCCTAAGCGCGAACCAGCAACTCTTCCCCGGCACCAATTACTTCTGGGTGAGCATCGCCATGAAGCCGAAAGCGTCCATCCTCAACAAAATCACTGCCGACATCTCGTCCATCAGCATAAACGGGATAAAGACTCCATTCACCCGGAAGAACAAAGTCCGCACGCACTACCTCGGAGTCGGTGTACGCCATGCCGGAGACGACGGCTCAGCGGCTTACCGTATTCCCGGTATTGCCACAACGCTGCAAGGAACCCTCTTAGGCATCTACGACATCCGGTGGAACAACAGCAAAGACCTGCAGGAGTTCATCGAGATTGGTGTCAGCCGAAGCACGGACAAAGGACAGACATGGGAACCCATGCGCATCGCCATGACGATGGCCGATGAAGGTTCACTGCCCAAAGCTCAGAACGGAGTAGGCGACCCGGCTATCCTCGTAGACGAAACGACCGGCACCATCTGGGTGGTAGCAGCATACGCTCACGGACAAGGGCACGGAGCAAGCTGGACCTCCTCACAACCGGGAATGGACGCAGACCACACCTGTCAGCTACTCATGGTGAAAAGCGAAGACGACGGCAAGACCTGGTCAAAGCCCATCAACTTTACCGAGCAGCTCAAATCGCCGGAATGGCACTATCTGCTACAAGGGCCGGGACGAGGAATCACCATGAGCAACGGTACTCTCGTCTTTGCCGGTCAATTTATCGATGCCCAACGGGTTCCCAACGCCTGCATCATGTACAGTAAAGACCACGGTAAGACCTGGGACATCAGCAAACTGGCACGAACCAACACGACAGAGGCACAGGTTGCCGAACTCGAACCGGGTGTACTGATGCTGAACATGAGAGACAATCGCGGAGGCTCACGTGCCGTAGCAACGACGACCGATATGGGAGAAAGCTGGTACGAGCATAAGTCTTCCCGTTCGGCCCTGAAAGAACCTATCTGCATGGCAAGCCTCATCAGCGTCAAGGCCAAAGACAACATCTTGGGAAAGGACCTGCTCCTCTTCTCCAATCCCAATCACACCAAGCAACGCAAAGACATTACCATCAAAATAAGTTTTGACGGAGGATATACCTGGCCGGAAGAAAGCCAGATAAAGCTGGACGCAGAACCCGGATGGGGATATTCCTGCCTGACCATGATCGACAGAGAAACCGTAGGCATACTCTACGAGAGTTCTGCCGCTCAAATGACCTTCCAGGCAATTAAACTCCGAGACTTCATCCATTAAAAAACATCCTAACCATGACATTAAACACTAAGCTTCTCTCACTGCTTCTCATGGCGGCAACCTGTTGCCCCTCTCTGTTTGCACAGAAAGTCTTCGAAGCATCATCCTTCGGCATCAGGCCCAACCTCTCCAAGAATGAATCCCCGCTCGTCAACAAGGCACTGCAAAAGATTAAAGCATACCAAGATAAGACTTCAGAGAGCATCATCCTGAAATTTGCCCCCGGTGAATACCATTTCTACGAGAAAGGAACATTCTCCCGCGAATATTACATCTCCAACCACGACCAGAGCAACCCCAAGAACGTGGCATTTGCCCTTGAAGACCTCAAAGACTTCACCCTCGACGGACAAGGAGCACAATTTATCTTTCACGGACGCATTCTCCCTGTTTCCCTCCTGAACTCAGCGAACTGTACCCTGAAAAACTTCAGCATAGATTTTCAGCATCCACAGATATCACAGGTAAGCATTGTCAGAAACTCTCCGACCGAAGGCATAGACTTCGAGCCTGCCCCTTGGGTAAAGTGGAGAATCACGCCAGACTCGGCTTTCCAGGCTTATGACGAGAGCTGGACGTTTACCTATAATCACGGCATGGCATTCGAGAAAGAGACCAAACGCATTGTTTACCGCTCCAGTGACACACACCTCAACACCCGGAAAGTGATACGAAACGAAGACGGCACGTTGCGTGCCCCACTGTGGAAAGACCCCAAACTCGTTCCGGGCACGGTAGTGGTGATGCGTGGTGGCAAACGACCTACTCCCGGAGTATTCCTCAGCGAGAACAAGAACACCCTGCTGCAGAACGTTCGAATACACTATGCCGAAGGAATGGGATTACTGGCGCAACTCTGCGAAGACATCACCCTAGATGGTTTCTCTGTCTGCCTGAAGGAGAACAGTCCCCGTTATTTCACAACACAAGCTGATGCAACCCACTTCAGTGGATGTAAAGGCAAGATTGTCTCTATCAACGGTTTGTATGAAAATATGATGGACGATGCCATCAACGTTCACGGTACCTACCTCAAAGTCGTTGGGCGCATTGACAACCATACGCTTCGCGGACGGTTCATGCACGAACAATCATGGGGATTCGGTTGGGGATGTGTAGGAGACACTGTCCAGTTCCTTCGCTCTAATACCATGGAGGTCGTGCAACCTGCAACAACCATTACAGCCATCAAGCCGGCAGACAAACCGACCGCACACGGTGTTAGGGAATACCTCATTACCTTCGCCGATGAAGTAGCGGCTGAAGTCTCTGAGCAAGCCGGTTATGGCATAGAGAACCTCACGTGGACTCCAAGCGTAGAATTTCGCGGGAACACCATCCGCAACAACCGCGCCCGTGGTGCACTTTTCAGCACACCACGCACAACCATTGTGGCAGACAACTTTTTCGACCACACCTCAGGTGCAGCCATACTCCTATGCGGAGACTGTAACGGTTGGTACGAAACCGGAGCATGCCGCGACGTACAGATTCGACACAACAAATTCCTGAATGCCCTGACCAGTCTCTTCCAGTTCACAGAGGCCGTTATCTCCATCTATCCGGAGATTCCGAACCTCGAGGGAGGCAAGCAATACTTCCACGGAGGGAAAGGGACACCCGGTGTTGTCATTGAGGACAATGAATTCATTGCCTTTGACAAACCCCTCGTATACGCCAAAAGCATTGACGGACTGTATTTTCGCAAGAACATCATCAAGGACTCGACCGAATATCCGCCTTTTCATCCCAACCAACACCGTTTCAAATTCGAGAAATGCACAAACATCTTCGTTGAATAGGATTCGTCTATGACTAAAGTTGCCAAATACATTTCATTCGCCTTAGGGTTCATCTGCTGCCTATACTTTGGGTGGTTCACCTATAGTTTCCTGACACCCCAACTCGCATGGATTGAGCAGCAACACTTCCTGGCACTCGACTGGGAATCGTTCCTAAACATGGCTTTTTCCTTCGGCGGCTTTAGCCATTGGTTAAGTCTGCTTGGCATCCAGTTCTTTCCATTTCCACTGACCGGCACAGTTGTTTTCCTGCTTCCCTCCATCCTCATGTGGGCTGCATGGCTCGTCATTTGCCATCGGTTGCGACTGCCATCGGCCTTCGGACTATTGGTTTTCATCCCCATAGCCATTTTCCTGCACACGGCAGTAGACCCTCATCTGCACTTCTGGTTCGCCCTTAGTACCTCTCTTGCTCTCCTATGCCTGGCACTTCTCTCCCTGCTACGAGCCTCCGTCCGAATCTACGCCTTTAGTTGCGCAGTGCCTTTAGTCTACTGGCTATGTGGCCCTACGACCATTATCTTCCTCGGAGGAGGTATGTTGCTCTTTACCGAAAAACGAAAAAGCGGGTTGACCACCATCGTTCCCATAACCATCTTCTTAGTCATGGCGTGGACAGCGGAGAACCGCGGCTGGGCCGACTCCCTGCGCGCAGCACTCTCTCCTTCCTTTTATTACAATCCCTACATGGAGCATGTGCCCGTCCTTCTTTGGGTTGCCACCCTGTCAACAGTCGCACTTGGACTGTTGAGGTTGCTCCCATTCGACGAGTCGACATGGACCTGGCAGAGGCGTATGCTGCTGACTTCCGGTATCTTCCTGCCTCTCTTCATCGGAATCCTTACCACTACAGACAAGTGCTACGACGGCAAAAGCCAGTTCCTTTACCAGCTTAGCAACGATGCTTCTCACGAAGACTGGGAAAGTTTGCTCCACCACGCCTCCGAGCATGGGGCTGTCAACAACGAACTATACCTCAATTACATCTATCTGGCCATGGCCCATCAGGGTAAGCTCTCCAGTGACCCGCTACGCTTCACTCCCAACGGAGCCAACTCTCTGCTTGTCCTTCAAGGAGAAGGCTTTGACATGCTGATGATGCAGAGCGACATTGACTACGTCATCGGGAACATTGCCAGTGCCCAGCATAAAGCATTCGAAGCACAGTCGTTCGCTATTCCCGAATTTATGAGCATCCGAGCACTGAAACGCCTCGTCCAAACCAACATTGTCCAGGGACATTACGAAGTGGCAGAGAAATACCTCGCCCTCATCGAACGCACGCTCTTCCACAAAGAATGGGCTGCCCGATATCGCACCTTCCTCTTCAATGACCAGGCCGTAAACGAAGACGCTCTGATGGGACGCCTGCGCCGCAGCATCCCTCACCACAGTCGCTTCATCATGCTTGACGGCTGGTATCCCGAGATTGAAGACATACTTAACACCAACCCAACTAATCTTGTCGCAGCCACCTACATAGGGCTAACCTATCTCTTCAGCAAAAACCTTCTCCTTTTCAAACAATTCATCGACAAATATCAGCACATTCCGGCTCTTCAACCGCTTCCTGTTCCCTTTCAGGAGGCTCTTCTCATTCATTTCCAACAGGACGAGAGCAAATGGAAAGAGTACGGGATAGAGGATTCGACCATCAAACGCTACAATGACTTCCGTTCGCAGTTCATACAGAATCGTAATCGGGGCAACGTGGCACTGCTCATGCGCCGTCAATTCGGCCGCACCATGTGGTACTATTATATGTTCAAAAAATGAAACAACCATCCTACATCTACCTTCTTCTCATGGCCTGCCTTTGCCTGATTTCGTGCAGCAAGGACATCAAGGTTTCTGCCTCCCTCGGTGAAGACTCCCCATTAGCCGCCTGCTATGCCCACATAGTCATACCATCTAATATAGCTCCGCTTAATTTCTTCCTGCCACAGACGGAAGATGACTCGCAAGCCCTCCTCATCAGCCATCAGGACACCCACCTGACCGTCTTGGCAAAGGAAGGTGCTTTCATTCCGGCCATCAATCCCTGGAAGAAACTCCTGCTTGCTGCCCAAGGAGACGACCTGAAGGTGGAGCATTGTATACGGGAGGGAGACGCCTGGAAGGCCTACAACTCCTTCACGATACATGTCTCCGATAAAGCCATAGATCCCTATGTCGCTTACCGACTCATTCCACCCGGCTATGAGAAGTGGAACCTCCTCGGGCTCTACGAACGCTGTCTGGAAAACTTTGACGAACGACCCATTATCGACAATCACCAGCTCGACCGCAACTGCCTCAACTGTCACTCCTTCTGCATGCAGGATCCCTCTACCATGCAGTTCCATGTCCGTGCCCAACACGCGGGTACCGTGCTGTTGCGAGACGGTGTCATCGAGAAGCTCAATACCAAAACAGACAAGACTATTTCAAACCTTGTCTACCCTTATTGGCATCCCTCTGCACAATATATTGCCTACTCGGTTAACGACACCCATCAGTTCTTCCACACCAACAATATCAATCGCATTGAGGTGCTCGACTACCAATCTGATGTCGTTGTCTATGACATACAGAAGAACCAACTGCTTACAACACCACAGCTCTTCTCTCCCGACGCGCTGGAGACCTTCCCGACCTTCTCTCCCGACGGAAAATTCCTTTACTACTGCTCCGCTCCCAAGACCAACATCCCCGACGAATTTGACAAGTTACACTATAACCTCTGCCGCATCGCCTTCGATGCCTCTACCGGACAGTTTGGTACAGAAGTCGATACCATCTACAACGCGACACGTCAGGAGAACAGTGTGACCTTCCCTCGCATCTCACCCGATGGGAAGCACTTGCTTTTTACTCTAAGTGCATACGGAACTTTCTCCATTTGGCACCAAGATGCAGACCTTTGGATGATGAATCTCCAAACCGGAGTCTGCACTCCTCAGGAACAAGCAAACAGCAACAGCGTCGATAGCTACCACTCCTGGAGTAGCAACAGCCGTTGGGTTGTCTTCAGCAGCCGCAGGGGAGATGGGCTACACACCCGACTATACATCTCTTATGTAGATGACCAGGGACAGCTCTCCAAGCCGTTCCTACTTCCTCAGCAAAAGGGGTCTTACTACCAGAACCAACTTAACTCCTTCAACGTACCTGAGTTTATCAAAGGTCCCGTTCCTGTGAGTCGCAAGAAACTGGTTGACACTATCAGGAACACCTCTCCTAAACAGGTGAAAGGTTTCCAATAACCCTCTTTTTTTCTTCCGCTTCGCTACTTAATTCTTGATATTAACCCAAAAACCTACTATTATGAGAAAAGTCACATTGGTAATCACATTACTTCTATCGCTGATCCTGCAAGTCCAGGCACAAACATTCAACTACGACAAAATTGCTCCCCACCCTCGGCTTCTTCTCCCTGCCGGTCAGGAAGAAGCCATCAAGCAGGCTATGAAGCAATACCCTCCACTCCAACAAGTACACCAGCAGATTCTCAAACGCTGCGAAGACGCACTTATCGCCCCCACCCTTGTTTTCAAGAAAGACGGCAAACGTCTTCTTGCGGTCTCTCGCGAGGCACTTACCCGAATTTTCTACCTCTCTTATGCCTATCGCATGACAGGCAATAAAGTCTATGCCATCCGTGCCGAGCAGGAGATGGTGGCTGTCAGCAAGTTCCACAGCTGGAATCCCTCCCACTACCTGGACGTCGGAGAGATGGTCATGGCACTGGCCATCGGCTATGACTGGCTGTATAAAGACTTGCGTCCCTTAACCCGCGAACTCGTCCGTAAGGCTATCATCGAATTGGGTTTCAACACAGCCGAAGGTCAATGGTTCTATAATGCCAAGAACAATTGGAATCAGGTCTGCAACGGAGGTCTTTCCTATGGAGCAATGGCCATCTATGAGGACGAGCCGGCCATTGCGAAAGCGATGCTTGAGAAGTCTGTGAAGTCCAATCCGCCCAGCATGGAAGTCTACGGTCCGGACGGAGGCTATCCGGAAGGCTTTATGTACTGGGGCTACGGAACCGGATTTGAGGTGATGTATATCGCAGCCCTGCAAACGGCTTTCGGCACAGATGCCGGTCTTACCCAGATTCCCGGTTTCTTGCAGTCGGCACGGTTCATCCAGTTCATGACCGGTCCTTCCGGCGAATGTTTCGACTTTTGCGACTCTACCCTAAACCCTATCTGTAACCCCATGCTCTTCTGGTTTGCCAAGCAGTTGAACGACCCCTCCATCGTATGGCTTGAGAAAGGTTACCTCGAAGCAGGAACGAAGGCATTCTCTGAACCTCGACTGCTGCCTGCACTCATGATTTTTGCTTCACAAATTGACATGAGCAATCTGCCCAAACCGACCCAGAACTTCTGGCAGAACCGCGGCATCACGCCGACCTTTATCTATCGAAGCGGATGGGAAAGCACCAAAGACTCTTACCTCGGCATCAAAGGCGGTACCTGCAGTTCAAGCCACGCACACATGGACGAAGGCAGCTTTGTTTACGAGAAGAACGGCGTGCGTTGGGCCATCGACCTCGGCATGCAAAGCTACATCACCCTGGAGAGCCGTGGCGTAGATCTCTGGAATATGTCACAAGAAGGCCAGCGATGGGATGTCTTCCGCATTGGCAGCACGGCCCACAACACCCTCACCATCAACGGACATCGCCACCTCGTCAAGGGCATGGTGAATTTCACCGAGACATGGAAGACCCCGTCTCGGAAGGGTGCTGCACTCGACATGACATCCGTCCTCAGCAATGATCTCAAGCAAGCAACCCGCAAGGTATGGCTTGACAAGAAAGACGACCTCCACGTGGTAGACGTGCTTACAGCAAACGGAGAGAATGCCGAAGTGCTCTGGAACATGACTACCCGCGCTCAAGCTCGCATCACAGGCAAGAACACCATCGAGCTCTCTCAGAACGGCCATCGCATGCTGCTCACGGTTTCATGCAACGCTCCTTTCGAGATGAAGACCTGGACAACTGAACCGGTACACGACTATGACGCCCCCAACCCGGGTTCTTCACGTGTCGGATTCATCGCCAACCTCAAGCCCAATCAAAAGGCGACACTGCAAGTTACAGTCAAGGCTATTGACTAACAAACAGTTATATAGATAATCCCTGCTGCACAATTTCATATTTACTATACAAATGAAGAACGTGAAGAATTTATTGTTGACTGCCCTAAGCACTTTGATGGTACTGGGCGGCTTGATGTCCTGCAACGGGAAGACCGAGATGACGCTACAGGCACAGACACAAGGCGGTGTGGTCGAAGGGTATGAAGATGCAGGACTGAAAGTGTTCCTCGGCGTGCCGTTCGCCGCAGCTCCTGTAGGCGACCTGAGATGGAAAGCTCCACAACCCGTCGTTCCTTGGGATGGCGTGCGTGAAACAAAGAAGTTCGGTCCGGACCCCATGCAGACCGACATTTACGGTGACATGCAGTTCCGCGGTGACGGCCGCAGTGAAGACTGTCTGTACCTGAATATCTGGACACCGGCCAAATATACTGACGAGGGCCTGCCCGTACTGATTTATTTCAACGGAGGCGGTTTGATGGCCGGTAGCGGCAGTGAATACCGCTACGATGGTGGTGCCATTGCCCGCGAAGGTGTCATCGGCATTACTGCCAACTATCGCGAAGGCATCTTCGGTTACTTTGCCCATCCGGAGCTGACAGCCGAATCACCTTACAAAGGTAGCGGCAACTACGGTTTCCTGGACCAGGTGGCTGCCATCCAGTGGGTGAAAGACAACATCGCAGCCTTCGGAGGTGACCCCGCCCGCATCACTATCGCCGGTGAGTCGGCCGGTTCATTCTCTGTTTCCCTGCTCATGTGCTCACCACTGTCCAAGGGTAACCTGGCAGGAGCCATCGGTTCAAGCGGTGCCGAGTTATACCCCACACAGGCACAAACACAAGAGAAGGCGGACCGCGATGGAAAAGCCCTGCTGGAAAGCAAGGGTGTGATGTCTCTGGCCGAGGCACGCAGTCTGGATGCAGACTCTTTGCAGGCACTCTTCCCGCCACGCTCCATGAAGTCCGTGGTGATTGACGGCTATTTCATGACACAGACAGCCGACGAGGTGTTTGAGAACGGACAACAGGCACAAGTACCCTTGCTGGCAGGATGGAACTCACAAGAGAGCTCGCCTATGTCTACATTCCGAGGTCTGGAACCGACTCTCGAGAACTACAAGAAGATTCTATCTGCCCGCTTTGGAGACATGACCGACGAGATTTTTGAAGCATACGGACTGTTGACCGATGATGACCTCTTCAGCCAGAAGGGTCTGAATCTGGCATCCGACCTCTTCACCGGTTATCCTACCTGGAAATGGTGTGACTACCACAGCCGTACAGACAACGCAGTCTATCGGTACAAATACATGCACCCGCGCCCCAAGCCATCAGACAAGATGGGTGACCAAGTGGCAGGACTGGCCGGTGGTGTTCGACCCAAAACAGAGGCCGACCGCAAGGAAGAAGCCCAGAAACGCAAGATGCCACAAGGAGCAACCCATTCTTCCGACATCGAGTATGCCATGGGCAACCTGAAAACCAACGTGTTCTACGAGTGGACGGAAGAGGATTATGCCATCTCCCGAATCTTCCTCAGCTATTATGCTAACTTCTGCAAGACCGGCAACCCGAATGGAGAAGGACTGCCCGTCTGGACAGCAATGAACGGACAGGATATTGCACCGGTGATGCAGATTGACGTAGAGACGAAAGAAGTAGCCGACGAGACACTGGAGAACGCATACCGCACGCTCGAGAAATTCTACATGAGTCAAAAGAACAAATAAACACAGAACATACTATGAAGTCTATATCATCACTCGTGGGAATGGTAATGTTAGCCATGCTCACAGCATGCGGTGACGCATCCGTCTACCAAGCTGATGTCGTTATCTACGGCGGCACTTCGGCTGCCGTAACAGCGGCTGTGCAAACAGCCAGAATGGGCAAGAAAGTCATCGTCGTTTCACCGGACAAGCACCTCGGTGGCTTGTCTTCATCCGGACTCGGATTTACCGACACGGGCAACAAACACGTCATCGGAGGTATCGCACGAGAGTTCTACGGAATGATGTACGACCACTACCAGAAGCCCGAGGCCTGGCAATGGGAGAAGCAGTCGGAATATGGGAACAAAGGCCAGGACGTACCGGCTATCGATGGAGAGATGCGTACACAATGGATTTTTGAGCCTCATGTCGCAGAAGACGCCTTCGAGACACTCATCGCACAACATCACATCACGGTCTTGCGGGACGAATGGTTGAACCGTGAAACCGGTGTAGAGAAAGAAGGTACAACCATCAAAACCATCCGCACGCTGAGCGGAAAGACGTTCAAAGCCAAAGCCTTCATCGACGCCACCTACGAGGGAGACCTGATGGCTGCTGCCGGTGTATCCTACACGACCGGCCGCGAAGGCAACGACGTCTATGGCGAAACATGGAACGGCGTGCAATGCGGAGCCCATCACCATTCCCATTTCTTCAAATATGACATAGACCCATACGTCATACCGGGTGATAAAAGCAGTGGACTCCTGTTCGGTATCTCCGACCAGGCCCCCGGCGTGAATGGGCAAGGTGACAAGCGTATCCAGGCCTATAACTTCCGCCTGTGCCTGACCAAAAACCCTGAAAACCGGATTCCGCTGTATAAGCCAGCCGACTACGACTCTACCCGTTACGAGTTATTAGTCCGGGTCTTCGATGCAGGCTGGAGAGAGACCTTCGACAAGTTCGACCGCATCCCGAATGCCAAGACCGATGTCAACAACCATGGTCCTTTCAGCTCAGACTATATCGGCATGAACTATGAATATCCGGAGGCAAGCTACGAACGCCGACAGGAGATTATCAAAGAACATGCTTCCTACCAGCAAGGCCTCTACTATTTCATTGCCAACAGTGGCAGAGTACCGGCTGAGGTGCGCGAAGAAATGGCACAATGGGGATATGCCAAGGACGAATTTGCCGATAACAACTACTGGCCCTACAACATCTACGTTCGCGAAGCGCGCCGCATGGTTGGACAGAAGGTCATGACCGAGATGGATGTACTGGGCAAGAACCCCATTACCGACCCCGTGGGCATGGGCTCCTACACCTTGGATTCGCACAATACCCAACGCTACGTGACCGAAGAGGGCTTTGTGCAGAACGAGGGCGACATAGGCATCGGTCTATCTCCTTATAGCATCAGTATGCAGAGCATCCTCCCCAAGAAGGAAGAGTGCAGCAACTTGGTGGTACCGGTAGCCGTTTCATGCTCACACATCGCCTTCGGATCCATCCGCATGGAACCCGTCTTCATGATTCTCGGCCAGAGTGCGGCAGCAATGGCTGTCTGCGCCATGAACAACGGCAAAAACGTAGCCGACATAACCTATGCCGAAGTCAAACCGTTGCTTGAGGAAGGCCATCAGGTACTTGCCTATCCAAAGTAGAGCCATCCTCCTCCCCTGAAGAATTTCTTGTGGCTGCACCGTCCGGCAATGACAGGCTGTGCAGCCACTTTCTGTTGCAACTAAACACTAATCAAATGCTGTTATAACACGATTCGAACATCGTTAGAATTGGCTTCGAAGACCACGCGATTCAGGCAGTAGTAAAATAATCTGACATTTCGTTCATCCTTATCGAAGGGCGTGACCAAGGTTCTTTTTCGGCCTTGTCAAATCATATAAATGGCAAGGTCAAATCATATAAACGACACGACCGAATCATGCAATCGACTTCATCGATTGCATGATTCGGCTCAAGTGCCACTACAGGTATGTGTAGTGGGGGTAATCCCGTTTTGCAAACTTCAAGCCGGTTTGGTAATTTTTCTTTACTCCCGTCAACATTCGTGCGATGACGTGCCGCACTGGATTATCTCTGCACTTTGGACTAAAAAAAGACTCTGCGATAATCGTATTGGAAGATTTTGCTGTATTTTTGTACGCACCAAACAACAATGACATTTAAAAAACAGAGATTATGAACTTTATCTTTATTTCTCCGCATTTCCCACACACATACTGGGAATTCTGCAACAGGCTGAAACAGAATGGTGTGAATGTACTCGCCATTGCTGACGCACCCTATGAGAGCATTTCTGACGAACTGAAGGCTGCATTGACCGAGTATTATCGTGTAGATTCCCTGGAGGATTATGACCAAGTGTACAGAGGCGTTGCCTATCTGACATTCAAGTACGGCAAGATTGACTGGATTGAATCGAACAACGAGTACTGGCTGGAGCAGGACGCCCATCTTCGCACCGACTTCAACGTAACCACGGGCATTGACTTCGAACATATCCTGCGTATCAAGGAAAAGAGTCAAATGAAGAAATACTACGCCAAGGGCAATATTCCCACAGCACGACAGATAAAGGCTTCGGAGGGCGAGGAAGCCGTGCGCAAGTTTGCCGTCATGACCGGCTACCCCATCATCGCCAAGCCGAATATCGGTGTCGGAGCAAGCGACACACACAAGATTCACAACGACGAGGAACTCTCATCCTTCTTCTTGAACGTTCAACATATCGACAAGTATGTAGTAGAAGAATTTATCACGGGCGAGATATGCTCCTACGATGCTGTGATAGACTCCCATGGCACCCCCATCTTTGAGTCCATGACGGTATGGCCACCATCCATAATGGACATCGTGAACAAGCAGCTCGATCTGTCGTATTATGTTGACAAGAGTATGCCGGAGCAACTGCGGCAACTGGGCCGACGCACGGTGAAGGCCTTTGGCGTGTGGAGTCGGTTCGTACACCTTGAGTTCTTCCGTCTTGACCAACATCATGAGGGACTCGGAGACGTGGGAGACTTTGTGGCTTTAGAGGTGAACATGCGCCCGGCGGGAGGCTACACACCCGACATGATAAACTATGCACACAGCACAGATATCTACAAGATATGGGCGGACATGGTAGCATTCGACAAGAGCCTCACCGATCAGGGCAAGCAATATTACTGTGCCTTCGCCAGTCGCAGGGACATTTACAGATATGTTCACACTCATGACGAGATTCTGGCGAAATATAGTGACAGCATGGTGATGTGCGAACGTATGCCGGAAATATTCAAGGCTGCAATGGGACAACAGATGTACACCGTAAGATTAAACACAAAAGAAGAAGTGACGGAATTTGTGAATTTCGTACACCTGAAAGAGGAATGACGACTTAGACCAACAACTATGAAGATAAACTATGTAAAGAAATACAGTAAGTCGCTGGGACGCGACATGGAGTACAAGACGTACGGAGACATGGGAACAGGAGTGTTGGTATTTCCGTCGCAGGACGGACGGTTTTACGACTACCAGGACTTTGACATGGTAGCTGTATTGTCCGGATTCATTGACGCCGAACAGATAAGGCTGATCTGTATTGACAGCATCGACAGCGAGACCTGGAGCAATGCGGGAGGCGACGAGCACCGTCGCATCGCCCTCCATGAGCAATGGTATCACTGTATCGTCGACGAGGTCTTGCCCGAAGAACGTCGATACAAAGGTGAAAGCTTCCTTGTCACGGGATGCTCGATGGGCGGATTCCACGCTGCCAACTTCTTTTTCCGTTGTCCCGACCTCTTCGACACGCTGATATCGCTGAGCGGAATCTACTACGCCGGTTATTTCTTCCCCAACTACCACGACCCGCTTGTCTATGACAACTCACCGTGGGACTATCTGTCCAACATGCCCGACAACCATCCTTATCTCGACCTATACCGCAAGCGAGACATCGTGATGTGCGTAGGACAGGGTAACTGGGAAGACGAGCTACTCGACAGTACGAGACAAATGGACGGATTGCTAAAAGCCAAAAACATTCCGGCATGGATCGACTATTGGGGCTTTGACTCAGCCCACGACTGGGAGTGGTGGCGCAAGCAAATTGTCTATTTCATGAGCAAAATCATTGAGAAAAAACAGGTTCTCGACTACATGATTTAATCCGAAATCGGTCATTTAGATTCGGGTTTAAGTGCAGTTACGACATGCTGTGATTCCTGCGAGTACGCTATTCCGAGACGGTCGCAACGCATCATCGAGAAACTTCTGGACATAAAAAAAGGGCTCCGCTGAGCCCAACCTTGTTAACCTTAAAATCTAATACTATGAAAAACACGTTGCAAAGATAAGGGCTCCAGAGCAACCATGCAAGTAAACCGACCGAAAAAATATGTTTTATAACATGTTTTAAGAGATACGCTATGTTTTTCTACAAAGGTTTGCACTACTTTTGATAAGATAGGCGGCACCTCGGCATAAAAAATCAAATAAATTTGTTGTTTCTGCGCTCAAATTGCACTACTTTTGATAAGATAGGCGGCACCTCGGCATAAAAAATAAGCAAGCTTATTTTATTCTGCGCTCGGTTTGCACTATCTTTGTCCCATATCACAAACCAAATATCTGTATTTATGGCAACAATCATTACAAACGAAAATTTCAAGGAACTCTTAACAGGCTCTCTTCCTGTTGTGATTGACTTCAACGCCTCATGGTGTGGTCCTTG
>JAQXZK010000221.1 GCA_029227175.1 Bacteroidales bacterium
AGCTGGTTATTGATGACTTGTTCGTATAGGCCTGGGTGTAGCATAAAGTCACTCCTTTGGTGGGGTGAGCATACTCGTTTAAATGCCTTCTCGTGATTTTAGCCACGCATCAATTGGGGAAATATACTCCTTCCACGCTTCTTGCTCCTCAATCAAAGGTACAATCTGAGCAATCAAGGTATCCATTTCTTCCTGAAGTTGATAACAGATTTCGCTAATTAGTTTATGTTTGTCATCTACAGCACAAATGCTCAGTGCGCAAGCTACAATTTCGTTGTCTTTTCCACAAGAAATTAAAAGGTTATAGATGAACTCTTCAGGTGCAGTTTCTTCTGGCAATTTATATTGTGTAATACAAGATAGTGCCCTTGCGCGATGCACCTCAATATCTTCTTCTGTTCCAGAATACACCTTCTTCATTTGTGCTTCTTTATCTTCGTCAGTTCTATACACATCTCCATCAAGAACAACGAGTACGTTTTCGAGGTTCTTTTTTGCCATCACCTGTCCCGCAGCATATGTAAATGCGTTGGATGCAGCACCGAATCTTGAGATAGAAACTTTTGAACTCATGCTATGTTTTCTGACCAATGATTTCACAATTGCTTTTGAATAATCATCTTCTACATAGATTTGGATCGGTACAGACGATTCTCCAGATAAATTTCGAATAATATCGCTATTAGGCTTATCATATACAACCATTACGGATGAGCCATCAGCCTTATTAATTACATCGATATATTGCAAGCCAACATATCTCTCAAGTGACAATATTTCAAGGGAGTGTGTCGTGAAAACGATTTGAAGATGTCTGTCTTCAGCAATTTTATACAGTGTTTCAATCATGCGCCTTAGGGCGCATACATGGAGCAACAGATCGATTTCATCAATTAGTATAAGTGAATATGGCTCGGCATTCAAAACCTTTTCAATAATTTTGATTGTTCTCTGTTCACCTGTACCCATGCTTAGAGAGGAGTATGTCAATCCCGACCTGGTGCTGACACCCATAAAATGCTTTGTATGATATTCATTATCTACAAGTCTGGCATAATCCTTATTAAGCACATATGCAGCATTCTCAAGTGTTTTTTGTGCAATTTTATCTAAGCGTGCATTGGACGTATACCGAATTCTTGACTGGGTTGTCTCCTTTTCTATTTCAGGCAAGCAAGAATCAATACCAATATAATATACATTTCTCTTAGGCCGGTCATCGTATCGTGGGCTCCACCGATCATACTGTTTGCAATAAGTTCGTGAAGGAAGGATTTCTCGTTTTTTATTCTTTCCCTCGCCTTCGTTTACTACATGAAATTCACTACCTGTCCACAAAGCATCGGTATTGGGTACAAAAAACTCTGGAAACCTGTGATTCTCTCCATTTCCATCCGGACTATAAATGCATGCAAGCGCGTGGATCACAGTTGTTTTACCTGCTCCGTTAACCCCCATAATCGCAGTAAGAGGGCGTTTGAACTCAATATTGATATTGCTCAATCCTTTGAGTTTTTTGAAGTATATAGACCTAATTTGCAGTTTTTCCATTTTTCCTCCTGGTTTATATCTCAAAAAAGACTTACAGCAAGGGAGTAAAAAAATAACGCCAAAAATCTATTGTCGAATAGCGACCTAATTAGAGATCATAATAGTAATCTTTAACCTTCTTTGCCATCAGGCTTCTTGTAGAAAAAACTCATAATTTGTGTGATCCGTATCCCTCACCTTATGTTATTGTGCATTTTCGTCCGGCACAATTTCCATGATGTCCTCAATGCCACAATCCAGTGCTGTGCATATCTTCAGGAGAATTTCCGTGGTGACATGACCGTTGCGTCCCATCTTGGTGACAGATGCCGGGCTGATGCCTGCTTTTGCGCACAGGTCTTTCTTTTTCATATCCTTGTCGATGAGCAGCTTCCAGAGTTTTTTATAACTGACAGCCATAAAATATCTCCTCCATACCGATATATGAAAAATGCTCTGCCGCCCGGCAGAGCATTTGATTTATTGCAGCCTT
>JAQXZK010000222.1 GCA_029227175.1 Bacteroidales bacterium
GTTCAAACCGCATCCACCTCGCGAAGTACCTGAACAAGCCTACCGGTCCTGCCACCGAGCTGCAGGTAGCACAGATGAAGGCTTTCGCCACCCAGCAGAAAATGGCGGCCGCATGGCTTCGCGCCAACCGCCCCTCTGAGGAGAACGGTCCTAAGGGCACGGAGGCCTACCAGGAGGCACAGGCTCTCAAGAAGCTCGCACACCAGAGCAACGTCCGCCAGATAGTGCTCAAGTACATGGACGAAGAGGGCAACGTCACCCTCCCTGCATCAGGCACCACGAACGGCGGCTACACGCCTCCGACCAACTCGGGCAGCAATCCGGACAGTACAGGCGGTGGCAGTGGTAACGACTCGGGCAGCGGTTCCACAGGAACTACGGACGACAGCGACAGCCCATTCAAGCCTTAACCCCTAGTCTTTCTTTTTTCATCGGAATTTAGACGGAATTTAATCGGATGTTTTTTTCTGTAAATGACTTTCTCCCTTCTTTCCCATTGGGAGTTGTAAACATCATAGAGACTTATGTTTTATTCTATGCTCCTTCTAAGTTCCTTCTAAGTTCCGATGATAAGTTTAATTCTCGTTTAAGTTCCGATAATGAAAACTTTGTCAGCCCATGAAAGTCTTCCGTCTCAACCTTATCATCAGCATCTGCCTTATCGTAGGAGGCTTCTTGCTTCCGCCAATGGGCGTCATTGACGGCAGCGTCCTGACTGCCGTAGGCGAACTCCTGATGTTCGGTGTCCTTGCCCAAGTGCCCGCCCTGATTTCAGCCGCCAAGAACGGCAAGAGTATCAAGCTGACCAAAGGAGACTTCACCGCCGAAGTCTCATCATCTGATGACTGAATGATTGCTGGCTGATGGTGCTGTAACCCCTCCGAGGTGGATAGAGATGGCGTTTGGGCTGAGGAGTGATGTGCGACCCCTTTGGGGACGTAGGTTGGCTGATGGTGCTGTATCCGCAGGTCTTCGACCCGCGGTTATGAGAGGTCAAACGTATCTCCGTATGCATTTGGGACTAATCCACATAAATTGTAACATGGTTATCCGAATACTTACTTATTTTCTGAGAGAAAAAATTTGTCAGTCGGATTTTTTGGGTGTACCTTTGCTGAAGAAATAAGATAAAATAGCTCCAGTATAGATAGTTTATATGCTTACTCATATAGTGATTTTCCTGCTTCTGCTCCTGGCAGAAGTGCTGTATTTCCGCATGGCGGATAGGTGTAACATCATAGACAAGCCGAACGAGCGGTCTTCGCATAGTACGATTGTGCTACGTGGTGGCGGTATTATCTTTCTGTTGGGCCTGTGGGTATGGGCCGCCTTCTACGGACTGAACTATCCATGGTTTATCCTGGCCGTAACGGTGATTGCGGGCGTGAGTTTCGTGGATGATGTGCGGTCGTTGCCCGACTCGGTGCGGCTGGTGGCACAGTTTCTGGCGATGGGGCTGATGTTCTACCAGCTGGATATGTTGCATGTTGAGTTGTGGTGGGTGGTGATATTGGCACTCATCGTGTGTGTGGGGGCCTCTAACATCATCAACTTTATGGATGGCATCAACGGCATCACGGGCGGTTATGCGCTGGCTTCGCTCGTACCGATATACCTGTTGAACAGGGAAATGGGTTTTGTCGAAGAGTCGCTGGTGGTGACGGTCATACTGTCTGATGTGGTGTTCTGTCTCTTTAACTTCCGCCCCAAGGGCAAGGCCAAGTGCTTTGCGGGGGATGTGGGCTCCATAGGTATGGCCTTCATCCTGCTGTTCTTGATTGGTCGGTTAGTGATGCAGACGGGAGACGTGTCGTATCTCGTCTTCCTGATGGTGTATGGCGTGGATGGCATGCTTACTATCGTGCATCGCATCCTGCTGCACGAGAACCTGGGGGAGGCACACCGCAAGCACGCATACCAGTTGATGGCGAATGAGTTACAGATAGGCCACGTGAAGGTGAGCCTCTTCTACATGGGGCTGCAACTGCTGGTGTCTCTGATATTTGTCTGCTACATCCCGGACAGTCCGGTGGCACATTGGACCTATTTCGGTGCGGTATTGGTGTTGCTATCTTTGGCTTATGTCGCCTTCATGAAGAAGTTTTATCACCTGCACGAGCAGTATCTGGCTTCGCTGAGGAAGTAGAACCGTGGCTCCTCGGGGGTGTTTTTTCTCAGTACGTATATGAAAATATTTGATAAAGAGCATTTGTTTTAGGTAAAATGGAAAAAGACAGTAAGATATATGTAGCAGGCCATCGCGGTATGGTGGGGAGTGCTATCGTACGTGAACTTAAGCGTCAGGGTTACAGTCATATTATAACCCGTACTCATCAGGAGCTCGATCTCACCAGACAGGAGCAGGTGGAGCGTTTCTTCGCACAGGAAAAGCCTGAATATGTTTTCCTGGCTGCCGCAAAGGTAGGCGGCATCATCGCCAATCAAACAGCTCTTGCGGATTTCATGTACGACAATATGATACTCGAAATGAATGTCATTCATGCAGCATGGAAAAACGGTTGTAAGAAGCTGGAATTTTTAGGGTCGTCCTGTATTTATCCTCGTATGGCTCCACAACCGATGCCGGAGTCTTGCCTGCTGACATCGGAATTAGAGAAGACCAACGAGGCTTATGCCCTTGCGAAAATCTCGGGTTTGAAGTACTGTGAATACCTGAACAAGCAGTATGGTACAGATTATATCTCTGTGATGCCAACCAATCTGTATGGTCCTAATGATAACTATCATCCGGAACATTCACATGTCTTGCCGGCACTCATCAGGCGTTTTCATGAGGCCAAGACGATGGGGCTGAAGGAGGTGACTTGTTGGGGCGATGGGAGTCCGTTAAGAGAGTTCCTATATGTGGATGATTTGGCCAATCTTTGTGTGTTCTTAATGAATAATTATTCCGGAGACGAGACGGTTAACGCAGGTACAGGGAAGGAACTGACGATAAAGGAACTCACCAAACTGGTTGCAAAAGTAATAGGCTATGAGGGAGAAATCAAGTGGGACACCACTCGCCCGAATGGAACTCCGAGAAAACTCCTTGACGTCAGCAAGGCCGAAAAGCTGGGGTGGAGGTACAAGACAGAGCTTGAAGACGGCATCCGTCTTGCCTATGAGGACTTTCTTCAAAATCCGGTGAGAGCAGAAAGATAAACAGATTAACAAACAAGAACAAAATAATATGGGAAAGAAAATAGCCTTAATTACAGGTGTGACGGGACAGGATGGCAGTTATCTGTCAGAATTCCTTTTGGCCAAGGATTATGAGGTACACGGCATTATCCGTCGTTCTTCGGTTGACTATCGTGAACGTATTGCCCATCTTGAGGGCACGCCTAATTTTCACCTTCATTATGCTGATATGGGCGACTCTATGTCGCTTGTGAAGTTAGTGGGTAAGGTTCAGCCCACGGAAATATACAATCTGGCTGCACAATCTCATGTGCAGGTCTCATTTGATGCACCTGAATTTACGGCAGATGTTGATGCAGTTGGTGTTCTTCGTGTGCTGGAGGCTGTGCGTACCAATCATTTGGAGAAAACGTGTAAGATATATCAGGCCTCAACGTCAGAGCTCTATGGAAAGGTAGAAGAGGTTCCGCAAAATGAGCAGACTCCCTTTCATCCATATAGCCCGTATGCTGTAGCCAAACTCTATGGATATTGGATTATCAAGGAGTATCGCGAGGCCTATCATATGTTCTGTTGCTCCGGTATACTCTTCAATCATGAGTCTGAACGCCGTGGTGAAACCTTTGTCACCCGCAAGATAACTCTTGCCGCAGCACGCATTTCGCAAGGCAAACAGGATTGCCTCTATTTGGGCAATCTCGATTCACTTCGCGACTGGGGGTATGCCAAGGACTATGTTGAATGTATGTGGCTCATCCTTCAGCAGGAGACTCCTGAGGATTATGTCATTGCGACAGGAGTGCAACATACAGTTCGCGAGTTTGCCACTCTTGCGTTCCGATATGCAGGTATTGAGTTGCGTTGGGAAGGTGCCGGAATAAACGAAAGGGGCATTGATGTGAAAACGGGTAAGGTAGTCGTTGCCGTTAGTGAAGATTTCTATCGGCCTACCGATGTCGTGAATCTATGGGGTGATCCGACAAAAGCAAAGGCTAAACTTGGCTGGAACCCTCAGAGCACCAGTTTTGAGGAGCTTGTCCGTATCATGGTCTCTCATGATATGCAGAAGGTTGCAGCCGATCATGTGGCAGGTGTGATGCGTACAAACCTTGCAGAGTATTTAGAGAAGGGAGTGGTGAAGTAGTCGTCCCACGCTGGGATTCTGAAGCCGGAAGCGATCAGCACGATGGCTTATAGGTAAGCGATAGGAACGATGATTGATCTATCGGAAATTGCCAAGGACTTCCCGATGGGCATGGACGCGCAGGACGTGACTTCGGGCAAGCGATTCAAGGAATCGGCTCGCTATATGCTCGACCCAAGCCTTAGCAACTTCGGCTGTGTGGTGCCTGCTGGTGCATGGCATACAGTAGAGGTGCTGGAGCCAAGCGTCATTGTTGAAGCCAAGGATGGAAAGTACGGAGAAGACGGGAGTGAGATTGGATAGAATTATCATCGGAACTTATTCGGAATTTAGTCTGATAGCCTGATTCCGTTTGAATCTGCTTAGGTTTCGATGATGATTTCTTATCCGCAGAGGTCAGGTGGAAGATACGTGTACAGGATGAGGTGAATCACGAAGTATATCTCCCCAACAGTCAATCGGTTGCCAAGACACGATGAATGGTCTTGCCGTCTATCTTTAATACCTAAACTGCACAAAATGGAAGTT
>JAQXZK010000223.1 GCA_029227175.1 Bacteroidales bacterium
TGTGTAGTTGGGATTATATTCCGCCATTATCTCCTTCAAGACAGCAGGTGTAAATGGCTTAATTGACATAAAACGAGTCTGACGATTATACAGTGGTTCCTTCTTGTCCTTGAAAATTTTTGTCATCATCGAGAATATAGAACCACAGACAATAAGGTTTATATGAGTCTTTGTGTGATACATATCCCAAATGCGTTGCATGTCACTATATACGGACTTGTTTACCTTGAAAAACTCTTGGAACTCATCAATAAACAGTGTTATTGGTCGCTCGATAGAGAGTTTCATCAGGTACTCGAAAATCTCAGGGAACCGTTCTACTCGGCCCATTGTAGGGATACCCAACTTGTTCTCAATCTCTTGTATATAATCCGTACACAGATCACTCTCAGCCTTGCGTGCAACAAAGAAATAGAGTATCGGCTCATCCTCGTATGCTTTCCACACAAGCGAAGTCTTACCGATACGACGACGACCCGTCACTACCGTAAACTGAGCATTACTCTTTGAGAGTTCAAGTATCTCCTTGAGTGACGCAATCTCCTCTGTTCTATCAAAAAATCTCATACGCTTCTATTTTAGTTTCGAAATATCCATTTCCGAAACAGCGGTTTCGCTATTGCAAATATAATACACTTTTCTTATTCGGCAAAATTATGAGATAACTATTTGCAAAAGTAGAATAATTCAACTCATGAGTGTGGCTCATGAGTTCAGTTGGCAACATTTTGTAGTCAACTGAAATAATTACATCAACAGTTTAAATCGAATATAATTCAATCAACCTATTATAAAATAAAGAAATAGTTTTAACTTTGCATACGGAAATAAATGTTGAGATGATATGACAAAGAATACAATGAGCACTAAGCTTCCCAGAAAGCTTACGGAGAAGATGCAAATCGTAGGTGAGCAAATAAAGCTTGCCCGACTTCGTAGAAACCTGAGTATGGCACAGGTGGCAGAACGTGCTACATGCTCCGAACTCACCTTGTCTCGTGTAGAGAAGGGTTTGCCAACTGTCAGCATCGGTATCTATTTGCGTGTACTCTATGCACTCCAGCTTGATGATGATATTCTACTGATAGCAAAGGAAGATCCAATAGGTAGAGAATTGCAGGATTTGCAGTTGAAAAGAAGGGAAAGAGCAACTAAAAAGGTGTAACGTATGAAACGATTGTTTGTCTTTGCCGATTTCGATTGGCTTGAAAATACAGAACTGGTTGGTGAACTCACTATGGACAGTATTCGTGGTGGGGAGACTTATGGGTTCAAGTTTGAACCTTCCTGGTTGAAGAAGCATGGTAGTGTGTCATTGAGTGATGACCTCAACAACTATGTGGGTATGCAATATGGCCAACCCGGTAAGGATATATTCGGTTGTTTTTCCGATTCCTTGCCCGACCGTTGGGGACGTACGTTGGTTCTCCGTCGTGAACAGATACTTGCGGCAGAAGAGAAGCGTCCGGTACGAAGACTCTCGTCAATGGATTATCTTCTTGGTATTGATGATGCTACCCGAATGGGAGGTTTCCGTTTTAAGGAGTCTCTGGATGGAGAATTTATCAATTGCACCCATGAACTTCAGATTCCGCCAATAGCCAGTATCCGTGAGTTGATTGCGGCCAGTCAAGAGATTGAGCTGAGTGAAGAAAATAATTCTTTGCCTGAGAAAAGATGGATTATGCAGCTTGTTCAACCTGGTACATCTTTGGGAGGTGCCCGTCCAAAGGCTTCTGTAGTCGATGAAAACAAACATTTGTATGTGGCAAAGTTCCCTTCGCGTAAGGATTTGTGTGATGTGGGTCTTTGTGGCGAAAACGGAGCATTCCCACCCAGTCGAACGGTTCAATCCATTCACTTTTGAGCCAAAAATCGGCTTGAAAACGGCTTAAAAAACGGAGCATATCCGTTCAATTTAGCCAGAAACGCCGAAAAACGGCCGAAAAAACGGAGCATTGCCGTTCACCTGTTGTATTACCTGTTGCTGGAGCCCAGGAATCACACAGAAAACGGAGCATTGCCGTTCAGTCAAGGAAATGCAAGTCGCTAACTTCAAGTCGTTTGCGACTGAAAAACGGAGCATATCCGTTCACAAATTCCCCTAAATGACAACGCGCTCACAGAAAACGGAACATTGCCGTTCACTCTTCAGATCTCTTGACGTATATTGTATGTAGGATCGAATCTAACATACAATATACAGCCATGGCAGGAAAGACTAAAGAAATGAGCCAGATCAAGCAATTACTGCTCCTCAAGAAGGAGGGAGTCTCCAACCGCAAGGCGGCCGAGATAGTCGGCATCAACAAGGAGACCGCAAACAACTACGTACGTAAGGCCCGTGCAGATGAACTCGGCATAGAAGGCCTTCTCAAACTCGACGACCTCGTACTTGAGCATCGTCTCAAAGGTGGCAGTCCAGCCTACCCTGACCAGCGCTTCGAGGTCTTCAAGGAGCTACTGCCCTATCTCCAGGAGGAGATGAGACGCAAGCATGTGACCCTGAAGCTCCTGTGGGAAGAATACGTCTCGGAACATCCCGATGACCACTACAGTCTCACACAGTTCCGTTACCACTACAGCCAGCATACGGAGGCGAAGAAGGAGTCACCCTCCACCATCCTTGCCGACATGCGTACGGGAGGCGAGAAGCTGTTCCTGGACTTTACCGGTGACACGATGGGCTACATCGACAGGGAAACCGGTGAGATGGTGCAGTGCCAGACCTTCGTGGCAACGCTTCCTGCAAGTGACTATGGCTACCTGCTCTTCGTCCCCTCGCAGCGTACGGAAGACTTCGTATATGCCATCACACAGTGCCTCAAACATATGGGAGGAGTGCCGAAGATGCTCGTACCGGACAACCTGAAGGCTGCCGTGGTAAAGACGGACAGGTATGAGCCTTCCTTGAACAGGGTACTCGAGGATATGGGTAATCATTACGGCACCGTCGTGGTGCCGGCACGTCCCGTGCATCCGAAGGACAAGTCCAACGTGGAAGGGAGCGTAAGGCTCGTCTATATGCGTGTCTTTGCTGAACTCCGCAACGAGACCTTCTTCTCTATTGACGAGCTCAACGCCGCAGCTGCCGCCAAGATGCAGAAGCACAACCAGAAGCGCATGCAGAAGAACCCATACACCCGTGAGGAGCGTTTCCTGGCCATAGACAGGCCCAACCTCAGACCGCTGCCTCCCACGGACTTTGAAATCGTCTCCTACACGGACCTCAAGGTGGCCTCCAACTGCTGCATCTACCTGGGAAGGGACCAGCATTACTACAGCGTACCCTACCGGCACATCTCGAAGACTGCACATGTAGCCTACACCCGCACACTCGTGAAGGTCTATGTAGAGGGAGAGCTCGTCGCCACCCATGCAAGAGACTATAGCAGAGGCCGGTACACCATCGTGGAAGAGCATCTGGCGAGCAAGTCGAGCGAGTACAGGGGACTGAGTGCGGCAAAATACATAGAGCGTGCAGGGAAGGCGTCGAAGGCACTCGGTGATGTCGTACGGCACATCTTCTACAACTCCAATATGCCGCCAGAGACACACTACAAGACGTGTGACGGACTGCTCAACCTGCAGCGGAGTACAGACCCCGTCCTCTTCCGTACGGCATGCGAGACGGCACTCCGGTACGGACGTTGCAACTACGGGTTTATCCGCTCGCTTATCGAAAGCAGGTGCGCGGGAGTGTCTCTGTCAGAGAATCTTATCTCACCTCCTGAACATCAGAACATACGCGGACGTGAACAGTTTAGATAACTATAGAATTATTAGATCTTTATACATTAACCCACCCAAAACATCAAACGAAATGGACGAAATCTCAAACGCCCTCAGAAGTCTGAAGATGCCCGGAATGGCGCATTACTGGACTACAATGCAGGAGACGAGACAGCATGACTCGCTCTCCCTCAAGGATGGCCTGCAACTGCTTATACAGGCCGAGTTGGACAACCGCACGCAGAGCCGTAACTCAAGGCTCGTGAAGAAGGCACGCTTCCGCTATCAGGCCTCAATCAGCGAGGTCATCTACGACAGCAAGCGTGGAGTGGACAAGCAGAAGGTGCTCAACCTTGCCACCTGCGACTATGTGCACAAGGGAGTGTCCGTGCTCATCACCGGTGCTGCTGGTACGGGCAAGAGCTGGCTGGGCACAGCCCTCGGGCATCAGGCCTGCATGAACGGATGCAAGGTGGCATACTACAATGTCTATCGGCTCTTTGAGGAGATAGCACTTGCACGCATCGCCAGCACCCTGCACCGCTTCTTTGCCAAACTTGCGCAGACAGACCTGCTCATACTGGATGACTTCGGCATGAAGGTACTCGACGGCCAGCAGCTCCTTGACTTTATGGAAATCATAGAGGACAGGCACGGACAGAAAGCCACCATCATAATCTCCCAGTTGCCAGTCTCAGACTGGTATGAAGTGATGAAGGGGAACACAACAGCTGCTGACGCCATACTCGACCGTCTGGTACACACAAGTGTCCGCTTCGAGCTAAAAGGCGCATCCCTGCGTCAGGGAATAGTATCAAACCATACAGAAATCGGAGATAATGACTAATTTTGCATCGCCATTAGGATAAAGAGCATGAAAAGTGAACGGATATCCCCGTTTTGGGTGGGTGGATATCAACCGTTTTCAGCATCACGGATAAGTCATTCTTATGATTACATCATTAGAGGAACTCGTTGAATATATCAACGGAGACGACTACAACAAGCTTGTAGTTGAAGAAGCCATAGATAGAAACGGATGGATAGATACATCCGGACGTTCTGACTATGACGTCTGCCAGTTTGGCAACAGGAAGGTAGTTCTCGATGAGAATACAGCAGAAGCAAAAATCGTGTATATTGACACAATGTATCTTCTTGGAAAGGCGGTCGCGTTAATCGAGAGCACATGCGAAGGTGATAAAGGATTCCCGATTTCGTTCGTAAGCGTATGCGCACCACCTAAAAAATCCCAATCATTCATCTACTGGTGCAGGGAAGCTCTCCGGAAGGGGTGTGAGGACTTATGCTTCATTGCCGACCTGGATTATTCGAGCATGGTTATGGCTGATCCGTCTGGGAGATATTGGGTTGGTTATTACCAGACTAAGGGCGAGATTTCCAAACAAAAGGAAAGGGTTCGGATCGGAAAACTTGTTATGGAGCTTCGTAAAAAGAAGGGATACACACTACAGAAACTTGCTGATCTCTGCGGAATTAACCTTCAGAATATCGCAAAAATCGAGAAGGGGAAGTATAACGTTTCTATTGATATACTCGGTAGAATCGCAACAGCGCTTGATGCTAAGCTGACAATAGATTAGTTTTTTACATCTATACCGTTGTTCAAACTATTTTCAAACGACTAAAAAGCATCGGGGATATTTCTGATTCCCGATGTTTTTTTTATTCGCTCGATACGCTTCGTTTTTTACTTTTTCCTTCTCTTCTGTGATACGCTTCGTTTCTCCGTCGTCTCTCATTTCGTTTTCCGGATTGTATCGGGCAATTATCTGACAGTATTACACCGGATGTTCTACATCTCCGAGCCCTCCGGCAACAGTATTCGCTTTGCCTTGTGCCTGTATGGACCTCTGACATCCCATCTTCCTTACAAAAGCGTTATTGTCAACTCCGTGACCGGGGAAATGCAGGAACTGAACCCACAACACAAAAATATACTGACGAACAGAGAACTGCAAATACTTCAACTCATCCATCAAGGAAGATCGAGCAAGCAGATTGCAGATACCCTGTCCATCAGC
>JAQXZK010000224.1 GCA_029227175.1 Bacteroidales bacterium
CAAAAAAAGAGATGCCTGAATCATGCATCTCTCTTCATTCCTTCTGGTTGGAGCCGCTAGCCGGACTTGAACCGGCGACCTACGCGTTACGAATGCGTTGCTCTACCAACTGAGCTATAGCGGCAATCATTCTCTTTTCGAGGTGCAAATATAAACCTTTCGACCGAAACAGCCAACCATTTTGGCATTTTTCTCAGACCCACATTAAAAAAACATGGAGTTAACTAACGCCATGTTTTCTTGTCTTATTGTCCCAAATCGGTCAGTTTCATGCTATCCGCTGATTTTGAATCCGAAGAAGATGGTACGCGGTTGCGTGGGACCGTAGAAATAGCCGGCATCACGGAACTCTCCCCTATCAAGGTCTTTCTGAAAACTGTTGAACAAGTTCTGCACACCAGCATTAAGTTGCAGATTGATATGCTCCTTGAGCAGAAATGTATAATTGATTTTCAGGTTTAAGTCGAAGAAATCCGGAGTCTTCTCCATACAGTCCTGCTCAACGTATCCTGCAAAATGAGGCACAATCATCCGGCCGGTATAAACACCGGACAAGGAGAAGTCAAAGCGGGCAAATGGAGCAGACGAAAAAGTGAAGTAACCATAGTAATTAGGAGTGCGAGGCATACGACGGACAGTGAGCGGCTGCCCGTCTGCCTCGGTCCAGACCTCGTCCTGGGTGTAGCGGCTACATTGGGCCGTAAATCCCAGTTGCAACTGGGCTTCCTTGCCATGAGCCACCTTCGCATCGATGTTCACGCCACCCACACGTGCTCCATCTCCATTCCTCCGCTCCTTGATCATGAATCCCTCGGCATTAACACCTATATCCTGCAACACAAAGACATTACGCAAAGCCGTATAGAAACCTTCAAACAAGAGGTTTGCCT
This sequence comes from Bacteroidales bacterium, assembly GCA_029227175.1. GTDB lineage: Bacteria > Bacteroidota > Bacteroidia > Bacteroidales > Bacteroidaceae > Bacteroides. Next base: position 891 of record JAQXZK010000224.1, read on the forward strand.
GCCAATGTCCCAGGTTGAAATTCCAGTCAAGCGACCCGCTAATGCTGTTCGAGCGCTCTTCTTTCAGCCCATTGGCCAAGACGATTTGCACGCCCTCTCCGCCTACGGCCGTAACGTGAAGGTCTTCATCGTAAGCCTGGGGAGCGCGGAATCCGGTCGAATAGGTAAGGCGCATCTGCAAGTTGTCGCTTGCCTTGTAAAGCAGATTCAGGCGCGGGCTGACAATGAGGCGGCTGATGAGATTATGCTTGTCGGCACGCAGGCCTGCCAAGAGCGAGAGTTTCCTAATCTTCCACTCGTTCTGGAGATAGGCACTGACGATACGTACCTCCTGTTCCATATCACGATGATAGCCCGTCATGACGTCATGCAAACTGTTTTGCTGGTACTCTAGTCCGCAGGTAAGCGTGGATGGGGCAAAGAAGCAACGACCTAACTGATTGACATACATAGAGCCGGCCACCCACGTGAGGTCATTCGTCTTTCCATAAGCATTAGGGTCACGTTGCGCGCCATAATAACTGTTACGGTCAGTATGCTGGATGGAGCCGAATAGCTGCCACTTCTGTTTCCCCTCGTCCCAATAGCGGTCATAAGTCACTCCCCCGCTGTTTATGGTATGTGTTGTCTGCTCCGTGATATCCGCCTCATGCGGTTGCAGGTCAAACTTGTTTCCCCCACGGCGAAACTCTTGGGTAGTATGGTATTCCACATTCAGGCGGCTATTGTAGTTCGGCCGATAATAAGCACGCAGGCCAAAGGTATTTGTCTTGAGTTTTCCAATCTCAGAGAAACCATCATCGTCGCGGTCGTAAGGACTCCTGTTGCGGTAAGACTCATAAAGCACCAGTCCATAATTATTCTCCTTGTCGACAAGCGAAGCATTGGCCATCATCACTTCTTCCCAACTCCCTTTATCGGTCACGGACAGTGTGCTACCAAACTGGAAAGAGTTGCTGATGGGGTCTCTGGTGATGATATTGACTGTTCCACCCACAGCATTCGCACCAAACAAGGCCGAGCCTCCACCTCTCACCACCTCAACACGCTCTATCATATTGGTAGGGATCTGCTCCAACCCATATACACCGCTGAGCGCACTAATGACGGGACGACTGTTGATGAGAATCTGCGAGTAAGGACCATCCAGACCGTTGATGCGAACCTGAGGAAATCCGCAGTTCTGGCAATTATTCTCTACACGAATGCCGCTCTGATAGCTCAGGCTCTTGGACAGATCGGTCGAGTTAACCATATCAAAAAGCTTATGGCTCAATATATTTACCACAACCGGAGCATCCTTCCGGTTGACTTCGTTGCGATTGGCTGACACGACCACTTCCTCTATCTCGTATTTCTCTTCCTCCATTTGAAAATGAAGCTGGGCATTATAAGTCTTGTTGACATCCACACTCTTCTCTTGAGTGACATATCCCACGGCCGATACTCGTAACGTATATCTGCCCGGCTTAAGATTAGCAAACTCAAATTTGCCCTCCTCGTTGGAAGTTGCTCCAATATCAGTCCCCAATATCAATATCGAGGCAAACGGAATGTTCTCCTCTGTTTTCTTCTCAACGACATGACCGACAATGCGGTTGCCCTCCTTGATGGGAGTTGAGGGCATGGCCATGCTGACTGTGCTAAACAACAACGTCAGCAAAAACAAAATATTCTTTCGCATAAATATAACTCTTGTTTATGTTTATAATTCAGACAGGACACGCACCGGCAAAGTAGGACGTGCCAAGAAAAAAAGGAAATACACGCTATTACTGATCAACTGTCAGTCTGCAAGCGAATATTCGACCCAAATCGGTCATTTAGATTTGGGTTCAAACAAGAGTTGGAGGAGCCCTCAGGGCTATATTTTCAAGGGAAGGACACGCCACAAAGGGCACATCACCTATCACCTCGGAAGGAGTAATCCAAATATGCGGTACATCAATCTTAGCGATAGTATCGGCCTCCAGCGAGACATAATGGCTAAGCTGAATCAGCAACACAATCTGCTCTGGAGTATGGTCGTGTTTGGATTTATAAGGATGAGAATGGACTATCGCCTCCCCATTGACGAAATGCATGTGGGTAAATAATAGGATAGACACCTGATAACTCATAAAAATCATCAGAAGTCCAAAAGCACCCCAAAATCGTCGCCGGTTACTCATTTTTCACCTAATAATCGAAATAAAAAAGGATTTCATTTGTTTCCTCCAACAAGGAGGCGCAAATCAAAACGGCGCAAATTTATGAAAAAATAAACCATAGCATCAACACTGGGAAATGTTCTTTAACATTTTTGGTATCTGCAGACTTTGATACAAGGAAAGTAAGATAAACTGCATACTTTGGTTATAATTTATAAGCATTCAGACTTTCTATCTATTAAATTAAAACTTTTATGAGTTGAATGACAGAAGAACTGTAACCGCCACAAACTCAACACGAAAAGAAGCAACTTTGCCACAAAAAAAATGTTCCCTTCCGAACAAAAACTTTCAGGTAAAAAACTTTCCTGTTTAAATGATAAATCATAATTTTGCGTCCAATTTGAAAACAAATCTTTGAAAAAACATATACAATTATGTACGCTAAATTTCAAGAGTATCTGCAAAAGGAAATCGCCAACATCAAGGCTGACGGTTTGTACAAAGAAGAACGCATTATTGAATCTGCCCAAGGGGCTGAAATTATGGTAAAAGGCAAGAAGTGTCTGAACTTCTGCGCTAACAACTATCTTGGCTTGGCCGGAAACCCGGAACTGATTGAAGCAGCCAAAAAAGGCATGGATGCACGCGGTTTTGGTATGGCATCTGTCCGTTTCATCTGTGGTTGCCAAGACCTGCACAAGCTACTCGAGCAGAAAATTGCAGACTTCTTCGGAACAGAGGATACAATTCTCTATGCAGCATGTTTTGACGCCAACGGTGGTGTATTTGAGCCCCTTCTCGGCCCGGAAGATGCCATAATCAGTGACTCACTGAACCATGCTTCCATCATTGACGGTGTGAGACTTTGCAAAGCACAGCGTTTCCGCTACAAAAATGCAGATATGGAAGACTTGGAGGCTCAGCTCCAGGCTGCCAAAAACTGCCGATTCCGTCTCATTGTAACTGACGGTGTCTTCTCTATGGACGGGAACGTTTGCCCACTGGACAAGATATATGAATTGGCACAGAAATATGACGCAATGGTGATGGTTGACGAAAGCCATTCTGCTGGTGTCGTAGGCAAAACCGGACGCGGCGTGACAGAACGTTTCAACCTCCGTGGTCAGATAGAAATCCTCACAGGTACACTTGGAAAGGCATTCGGTGGCGCGATGGGTGGTTTTACAACCGGCAAGAAAGAAATCATTGACATGCTCCGTCAACGCAGCCGTCCATATCTCTTCTCTAACTCCATGGCTCCCGGATTGGTTGCCGCAGGTTGCCGTATGTTTGACATGATGAGCGAGACCAACGAACTTCAGGACAAGCTCCATGCCAACACCGAATACTTTATCCGTCGCATGAAGGAAGAAGGATTTGACTGCAAGCCAAGCGAGAGCGCCATCTGTGCAGTCATGATTTACGATGCCGCCAAAAGCCAGATATATGCAAAGAAGATGCAAGAGCAGGGAATTTTTGTTACTGGCTTCTACTATCCGGTCGTTCCAAAAGGACAAGCTCGTATCCGTGTACAGGTATCAGCAGCTCATAAACGTGAACACCTTGACAAATGTATTGAGGCTTTCAAGACCGTTCGCACTGAAATTGAAGGCAAGTAATTGAACTATACATAAAGGGCGTCAAGAAAAGACGCCCTTTCCTTATATAAAAACATAATTTATTCTATGAAGAAAATACTTATTGTCGGAGCGGGAGGACAAATCGGTTCTGAATTGACAAGAAACCTTCGAGACATCTATGGCGACAGCAATGTTGTATGTTCTGACCTCCGTCCACTCAAAGGCCCTGATTATGAACGCGGACCTATCGAGCGCATTGACTCAACCCAGATTATGCAGATTGTAGAGGTGGTGAAGAGATATAACATTGATACCATCTATAACCTCGCAGCTATCCTCAGCGCAACAGCCGAACAGAACCCGATGCTCGGGTGGAATGTCGGTATAGGTTCTCTGGTAAACTGTCTTGAAGTGGCGCGTCTCTTCGGATGTGCCGTATTCACTCCAAGTTCAATCGGAGCCTTTGGTAACAATACTCCTCATGACAACACTCCACAGGATACTATTCAGCGCCCAAATACCATCTATGGGGTCACCAAAGTCACCGGCGAGTTGCTCAGCGACTATTACCACACTCGCTTCGGGCTTGACACTCGTTCTGTGCGCTTCCCGGGCCTGATCAGTCACCTCACACTTCCGGGGGGCGGAACGACCGACTATGCCGTGGAAATCTATTACGCAGCCGTAAAAGGAGAAAAGTTTGTTTGTCCGCTACAAAAAGGCACATTCATGGACATGATGTATATGCCCGATGCACAAAAGGCTATGATTGACATTATGGAAGCAGACCCGAGTAAACTCATTCACCGCAACAGTTTCAACGTAACGGCCATGAGTTTCGATCCGGAAATTATCTACAATGAAATCAAGAAGCACTATCCAAACTTCAAGATAGAATACAATCCAGATCCTATCAGACAAGCCATTGCCGACAGTTGGCCTAACAAAATGGACGACAGTTGCGCACGAAACGAATGGGGTTGGAATCCACAGTACGACCTGGAGAAAATGACGATAGACATGATTGAAAACCTCAAAAAGAAACTCTTGTAGAAGATATACTTCAGATACAGACAGAACGAAGAAGAGGAATCCAACATCGCAAGATTTCTCTTCTTCGTTTTTTTATTCAAGCGTAACGGTCCAACCATTTCGGGATAACTTTTCATGCAAGCATGAAAGTTATCCACTCAATTTGCACTATCTTTGCAGGAAATAAAACATATTCAACAACAATAAAAACACGGTCAACGATGAAAACCTTTACCTCTTATGGATTCGCAATTCTAACTGTTATCATGTCATGTTGCATCAGTTGTCAACAACATAAGAGCCTTTCTTCTTCATGCAAGCAAGAGAAGCAACAAGTTGACAGGGAAGGACACCTGTTTGACGAAGCAGACAAACCCGCCTGCCACATTGTCTTGGATATAAGCACCATCAAAGAACTGAACAACGAACGACTCAAAGACACGTTGAACAGTCTTTTCATTTTCCACGCTTTAGGGGACGAATACACAGCCATAAGCCCAGAAGAAGCTGTCAACAATTTCGCAAATCACTACATTAAACAATACAGAGAAGAGATTGAACCACTATACATCAAAGAAACCTCTAATGAGGACATACAAGACGTATCTGCATGGTTTCAGTATTACCTGGGCATCCATACCGATATAGAACGATTCAACGACAGATTTTTAGTCTACAATATCCTCAAAGAAAGCTACACGGGCGGTGCACATGGGATGTATACATCCAACTACCTGAACATTGACCTACAAGGTCCCAAACTACTTCACATATACGACGTAATCAAAAAGACAGAAAAGGGAGTTGTCACAGAATTGATATGGAAATACCTTGCCCTGCAAGAGGATGTCACGACAAGGCAAGAGTTGGAAGAACTGGGATATGGTTTTGGCAATGATATCGAGCCTTCCGAAATATTCATACTCGGTGAAGACAGTCTCACCTTTGTCTACAACCCCTACGACATTGCCCCATACAGCATGGGCAAAATCCATGTCAGCATTCCTCTGACAGAGTTGAAACCATTTTTACAATTGAACCTCTAACACCTATCGCCACGTGGACCTTATCCAAAAATATTTTCCAGATCTAAGCAATGAGCAAATCAGCCGGTTCATGGCACTTTATGATTTGTATATCGACTGGAATTCAAAAATCAATGTCATTTCACGCAAAGACATTGGGAATCTGTATGAACATCACGTACTCCACTCACTAGCCATCGCCAAGTTCACAACTATCAAGCCCGGATCAAAAGTCATGGACCTGGGAACAGGTGGCGGTTTCCCTGGGATTCCATTGGCCATTCTATGGCCTGAAGTAAACTTTCATCTGGTTGATTCAATCGGGAAAAAACTGAAAGTTGCTCAAGAAATCGCCACGGCCATTGGACTACAGAATGTCACCTTTGTCCATGAGCGGGCGGAAGAAGAAAAAGGAGAATTTGACTTTGTAGTGAGTCGGGCGGTCATGCCACTGAACGACTTAGTTAAAATTGTACGCAAGAATATCTCCGGCAAGCAACAGAACGCTATCCCCAACGGTATTATATGCCTAAAAGGAGGAGACTTGCAGGTAGAAATTGCTCCGTTCAAGTCCAGATGCATCGTTGAATCGCTGGACAACTACTTCAAGGAAGAGTTTTTTAAAACAAAAAAAGTACTTTATTGTGCCCTATGATGATAAAACATTTGTGCTTTAATCCTTTCTCGGAGAATTGCTATGTTCTCTTCGATGACAGCAAAGAGGCAGTTATCATCGACCCGGGATGTTACAGCAATTTTGAGAAAGAAGCTCTTTGCAAATACATTCAAGAAAACGGGTTGTCCATCCGCCATGTATTGCTCACCCATATCCATATTGACCACATCTTCGGTACACCCTATTTAAAAGAACACTTCAATGTCTCTCCAGAAGCTCACGAGGAAGATCTCTTCTTGATAGAAGGCTCTCTGCGTATGGCGGCCATGTTCGGTATTCCTTATAAAGAAAATATTCCATTCCCCTGTAAATATCTGAAAGAAGGTGACCGGATTTTCTTCGGGCACAGTTCGCTACAAGTTCTTCACATCCCGGGGCACTCACCCGGAAGCATTGCCTTTTACAGTGAAAAGGACAATGCTGTTTTTACGGGCGATGCGCTCTTTGCGGGTAGCGTGGGACGTACAGATTTGGAAGGAGGAGACCACTCAAGACTTATACAATCCATTCGGGACAAACTGTTCACCCTCCCCTCCCACACCAAGGTTTATCCGGGGCACGGGCCAATGACTGACATTGAAACAGAGAAGAACTATAACCCCTACCTATGACTTTTAATCTTGAAAAAGCACTGCGACATCTGGGCATTCGAACACTGTCTCCTATGCAGGAGGCATCCCGAAAAGCCTTCCTCGACGACCGAGATATTATATTGCTCTCTCCCACCGGAAGTGGAAAAACCTTGGCTTTTCTCTTGCCTTTATGCGAAAAACTTACCGGCAAACAACAAAGTACGGGTGAGGACTATGCGCAGGCTGTCGTTCTCGCTCCCTCAAGAGAACTTGCCATACAAATACAAGATGTTGTCAAGAAAATGGACTGCGGGCTGAAAGCATTTGCCTTATATGGCGGACGCCCGACCATGGATGAACACCACCGAATCAGAGAGATGCATCCCAACATATTGATTGCCACCCCGGGGCGTATCAATGACCACCTGAAGAAAGGCAATTTCAGTACCTCTCAGATAGAAATACTCGTCATTGATGAGTTCGACAAGTCTCTCGAACTGGGGTTTCAAGAGGAAATGGCAGAAGTCATCTCACAACTGCCATCCGTACGCCAGCGGATACTTCTCTCGGCAACAGACGCAGCATCCATCCCGGAATTTGCAGGCATCAGTCGCACCATACGCCTGGACTATCTCAAAGAAAACGATAACCTGAACACCCGACTGAAGATACAGTCTGTTTCAAGTCCGGCCAAAGACAAACTGCAGACCCTCTATAACCTGTTGTGTGCTCTCGGAGAGTCTAAGATTATTATCTTTGTAGGTTATAGAGAAAGCGCCGAACGTGTCTCCGGTTTCCTCCTTGCCAAAGGATTTACCTGCGACACTTACCATGGAGGTATGGAACAAGAGAACAGAGAACGCGCCCTATATAAATTCCGAGGAGGGTCATGCCCCATACTTGTTGCCACAGACCTGGCAGCCAGAGGACTGGACATCACCGACCTTGATTACGTCATTCATTACCATCTGCCGGCATCCTATGAGGCTTTCACACACAGAAACGGACGGACAGCACGATGGAAGGCTGAAGGCGGTGCGTTCGTACTCCTCGGACCGGAAGAGAAGGTACCCGACTACATGGAAGCAAAAGAAGAGTTTTGTATGCCTCCACTTCTCGGTAAGCCATTTCGGCCCAAATGGGCTTCCATTTATATAGGTAAAGGAAAGAAAGATAAGATTAGCAAATATGACGTAGTAGGATTCCTGTCAAAGAAAGGAGGACTGAACAAAGATGACCTTGGCACGGTCGACGTAAGCGATCACTTCTCCTTTGCCACCGTCAGGCGAGAAAAACTCAAGCAACTCCTCCAGCAAGTAAAGGGAGAGAGAATCAAAGGCGTCAAGACCATCATAGAAGAAGCACGATAAAAACAGAACTCTCGACATGAAATTAACGGGAGAAGCATTCCATATGCCTTTCTCCTCTCTTTTTCGTTTCTTACAAATTATAAATAAATCCGTCCAAAGAGAGTACAATTTGACAGCAAACAGTCGTTTTCTATATTAAATTCAAGTTTTTTGACTTTAGAAAAAAAATAATGTGTACTTTTGCATCGTTTTTCTCTTTTCTAAATTAGAACAGCATACATATTACTCGAATGCAAAAAACAAAACATAATAACAAATGAAAAAACACAATTTTAACGCAGGACCATCCATCCTCCCAAGAGAGGTGATTGAAGAAACGGCAAAATCAGTTCTTGACTTTAATGGTACAGGACTCTCAATATTGGAAATCAGCCACCGTTCAAAAGAATTTCAAGCAGTTATCGATGAAGCAGAAGCCTTATTCAAGGAAATGCTCAACATTCCGGAGGGTTATTCCGTTCTTTTCCTCGGTGGAGGTGCAAGCATGGAATTTTGCATGGTTCCTTATAATTTTCTGAAACGTAAAGCCGCATATCTGAACACTGGTACATGGGCCAAGAAAGCCATGAAGGAGGCCAAAGCCTTCGGAGAAGTGGTAGAGGTAGCTTCATCGGCTGACGCGAACTTTAACTATATACCTAAGGGATATGAGGTGCCCTCTGATGTGGACTATCTGCACATCACGACCAACAATACCATCTTCGGCACCGAAATCAAGGAAGATCCCGAAGTGGATGTACCTCTGATTGCCGACATGTCATCCGACATCTTCTCCCGACCTGTAGACGTAAGCAAGTACATCTGCATCTATGGCGGTGCACAGAAGAATCTTGCTCCGGCTGGTGTCACTTTCGTTGTGGTCAAGAACGAATACCTCGGACAGACAGGCCGATACATACCGACCATGCTTGATTATCGCACGCACGTTGACGGCGGCTCGATGTTCAACACACCGCCTGTGCTGCCCATCTACACTGCCATGCTCACCCTTCGCTGGATGAAGAAACAGGGAGGTGTCAAAGAGATGGAACGTCGCGCTTGCGAGAAAGCAGATTTACTCTACGGCGAGATAGACCGCAACAGTCTATTCACTGGTACAACCAGAAAAGAAGACCGCTCACGCATGAACATTTGCTTCGTCATGGCACCTGGATATGAGCATCTGGAGGCTGACTTCGCGCGCTTTGCCACAGAACGAGGCATGGTTGGCATCAAGGGACACCGCTCCGTCGGAGGCTTCCGCGCATCATGTTATAACGCCCTGCCAAAGGAGAGCGTAGAGGCTCTCGTGGCCTGCATGCAAGAATTTGAAAAGGAAAGAAAGGAGGATAAGCAATGAAAATACTTGTTGCTACAGACAAACCTTTTGCACAAGCAGCCACTGCAGCTATTGAGGAAGTTGTTACAACATCCGGATGTGAGTTGCAGTTGCTTGAGAAGTATGCTACCAAAGACAAGCTCATTCAGGCTGTAGGCAATGCCGACGCCCTCATCGTGCGAAGCGACCGCATCGATGCAGAAGTGATGGACGCAGCACCCCGCCTAAAGGTCATTGCCAGAGCCGGCGCAGGCTATGACAACATAGACCTTGAAGCAGCTACGAGCCATGGAATCTGTGTCATGAACACACCTGGACAGAACGCCAATGCTGTGGCTGAATTGGCACTTGGACTGATGGTCATGGCTGTCAGAAACATGTATAATGGAACAAGCGGAACTGAACTCAAAGGCAAACGACTGGGTATACATGCTTACGGCAACGTGGGACGCAACGTAGCACGCATTGCACAGGGATTTGGCATGGAAACATACGCCTACGATGCCTATTGCCCCAAAGATATCATCGAAAAAGACGGCACAAAAGCCTTAGACAGTGTTGAGGAACTCTACCGCACCTGCCATGTTGTATCTCTGCACATCCCCCTCACGCCGGAAACCCGTCAGTCCATTGGCCGTAACCTTGTCGGACTCATGCCACAAGGTGCACTGCTCGTGAACACGGCACGCAAAGAAGTCATTGACGAGGAAGCGCTCATCAGCCTCATGGAGGAAAGGAAGGACCTGAAATACGTCACCGACATAGCTCCCGACGCAAACAATGACTTTGTCCAGATGTTTGCCGGCCGTTACTTTGCCACACCAAAAAAAATGGGCGCACAGACAGCGGAAGCCAACACAAACGCAGGTATTGCCGCCGCTCGACAAGTTGTAGACTATCTGCTACACGGCATAGATAAATATCGCGTCAACCGATGAAAACCGGCTGACACCACACAACACACACGGACTACAAGCATGGCAACCATCAGACCCTTTCGGGGCATAAGACCCCCACAAGACATCGTTGAAGATGTAGCCTCAAGACCATACGACGTTCTTAACTCAGCTGAGGCAAGAGCCGAAGCTGGAGATAATGAGAAGTCACTCTACCACATCATCCGACCAGAGATAGACTTCCCAGAAGGCACAAACGAACACGAAGACAAAGTTTATAAACAGGCAGCACTCAACTTCCGGAAATTCCAAGAAAAAGGATGGCTCGTAGCCGACGAAAAAGAAAACTATTACGTCTATGCACAGACCATGAACGGCAAGACGCAGTACGGCATCGTGGGTTGTGCCTATGTACCCGACTACATGGACGAAGTCATCAAAAAGCACGAGCTCACCCGTAAGGACAAAGAAGACGACCGCATGAGGCACGTTAGAGAGACTGGCGCCAACATCGAACCTGTCTTTTTGGCCTACCCCGACAACGACAACCTCGCCCAAATCATTGCCTCGTACACCATCACCAAGCCAGTCTATGACTTCATTGCACCGGGAGACGGATTCAGGCACACCTTTTGGGTTATAGACCGTGAACAGGACATAAAGAACATCACGGCCGAATTTGAAACTATGCCCGCACTCTACATCGCTGATGGGCACCATCGCAGTGCGGCGGCTGCACGTGTAGGAGCCGAGAAGGCAAGGCAGAATCCCAACCACCGGGGAGACGAGGACTACAACTACTTCATGGCTGTACTCTTCCCTGCCGGTCAGCTCACCATCATCGATTACAACCGTGTGGTCAAGGACATGAATGGGCTAAGCAAAGCAGAACTTCTGGAAGCCATATCCCAACACTTTGACATAGAGGAAAAAGGATCTGAGCCCTATAGACCCGTAGCTCTTCACAACTTTGCACTATACACGGACCATGTCTGGTACTCGCTTACAGCCAAGCCCGGGACCTATGATGACAACGACCCCATCGGTGTGCTTGATGTAACCATCTCGTCAAAGCTCATTCTGGACCGCATACTTGGAATCAAAGACCTGCGTACAGACAAACGCATAGACTTCGTCGGAGGCATCAGAGGACTTGAAGAACTGCAAAGACGCGTGGACAGTGGAGAAATGGCACTTGCACTCGCACTTTACCCTGTCAGCATGAAACAACTCATGGACATCGCTGACTCAGGAAATATCATGCCACCCAAGACAACCTGGTTTGAACCCAAACTGCGTAGTGGACTCGTCATACACCTATTGGAATAACATTCCGGCACATATGAACCCATAAGCACAGACAAAGCGAGAACCGGCACAATATGGACCAAACAGGCACAGACACATACCTCACCATCGACGAACCTGCTACAGCTACTTACACCGAAAAACGTAGCAGATTCATCGCAACAGCCATACATGTGACCGACACGGATGAAATCAAACAACATCTCGATGCCTTCGGACAGAAATACTACGACGCGAGGCACATCTGTTACGCATACATGCTTGGGCCGCAACGGCAACAGTATAGAGCCAACGACAACGGAGAACCTTCCGGAACAGCAGGGAAACCTATACTTGGGCAAATAAACTCCAAAGGACTCACCGATATTCTTGTCATCGTCGTCAGGTACTTCGGAGGAATCAAACTTGGCACAAGCGGACTCATACAAGCATATAAAGAAGCTGCCAGAATCGCACTTGAAGCTGCACACATTCAGGAACGAATCGTTGAGGAAGACACTACCGTAGAATTCGAATACCCTTTCCTCAACGATGTCATGAAAATAGCTAAGGCGGAACAGGTACGCATCACCGCACAGAACTACTGCGGCACAAACTGCCAAATGACCCTGAGCATACGCGCTTCTCGTCGGCAGGCACTCGACAATAGACTAGCACAAATAGAACGTCTCACCTTCATAAAAAACTAAAACGACAACATGATACTCAACAACTACTTCGAATGTAAAATCCGTTACGAAAAGGCACAAGACAACGGACAAAATAAGAAAATCAACGAAACATACCTCGTCAATGCCATCAGTTTCGGTGAAGCAGAAACACGCATCATCGAAGAAATGACACCCTTTATTGCCGGAGAATTCAACATTACCGATATCAAGAAGGCAACTTATAGCGAACTCTTCGAAAGCGAAGAGGCTGCCGCTGACACCTATTACAAGATCAAACTTGTCTTCACCACTCTCGATGAAGTAAAAGGTACAGAAAAGAAAACCGCAGTCAACACACTTGCACGTGCCACCGACCTCAGAGACGCCGTTAAAACAGTCAACGAAGGCATGAAAGGGACCATGAGTGACTATCAGATTGCCTCTGTTGTCGAAACAAAAATCATGGACATCTTCCACCTCAAGGCCGAATAAAAGCACACCGGTGCGTACGTCTACAATACAAGCGCACGCTTCCATATACCTACTCACTTACAGCCACTCATGATAGCAGCCCAAATCAAAGGAATCATCGACGAATTGCCGCAAGGCGTACAACTCGTTGCCGTCTCCAAATACCACACCGTAGCCGACATTCGCGAAGCATACAACGCCGGGCAACGTCACTTCGGAGAAAACCGCGTTCAGGAACTTACGGCTAAGCAGGCACTCCTACCCACCGACATCAAATGGAACTTCATCGGACACCTGCAGACCAACAAAGTCAAATATATCGCACCGTTTGTCACACTCATACATGCCGTCGACTCCGAACGCCTCTTGCAGGAAATAGACCGGCAGGCACAGCGTTGTGGACGAACCATCGACTGCCTCCTGCAACTGCACGTTGCACAGGAAGAGACCAAATTCGGATTCTCCCCACAGGAATGTCTCGACATGCTCGCACAGGGAAGGTGGAAGGAACTCACACACGCCCGCATCTGCGGACTCATGGGCATGGCCACCAACACTACTGACGAAACGCGTATCAGACAAGACTTCCACACCATCAAGCAATGCTTCAACCAGATACAGACCGAGTACTTCGCCGATAGTCCGTACTTCAGCCAGATATCCATGGGCATGAGCCACGACTATAGCATCGCCCTGCAAGAAGGAACAACTATCGTACGCATCGGAAGTAAAATCTTCGGAGCATAACCCCACACCCAAACGCAGACATGACGTACTCGGAAACTGTACAATATCTCTATGACCTGGCACCCTCATTCCAGCACATTGGGGTTGGAGCCTACAAGGAAGGGTTAGATAATACCGTCAGCCTTGACAAGCACCTCGGACACCCGCATCGTAAGTTCCGCACCATACACATTGCCGGAACCAACGGAAAAGGGAGCACCGCACATACACTCGCGGCTATCCTGCAGACCGCCGGATACCACACCGGACTATACACCTCGCCTCACCTCACCGATTTTAGAGAGCGCATACGAGTAGACGGGAAAACCATACCCGAGGAATACGTTGTCAAGTTCGTAGAGGAAGAGAAGCACTTTTTTGAGCAGCTTAAACCCTCATTCTTCGAAATCACCACCGCACTCGCATTCAACTATTTCGCCTGGAGCGGAGTAGACGTGGCTGTTATTGAAACAGGACTTGGCGGAAGACTCGACTGCACGAACATCATCAGTCCCATACTCAGTGTCATCACGAACATATCGCTTGACCATACCGGGCTGTTAGGAAACACGCTGCCGGAAATAGCTGCCGAGAAAGCCGGAATCATCAAACCCGGAACACCGGTCGTCATTGGAGAAACTAATTCCGAGACACTGCCCGTCTTCCGGCAAAAGGCGCAAGAGGTGAAAGCACCGGTCTGTCTGGCAGAGGAGCAACACATCCCCCCCGAACTGCTCGCACTCGACTTCCAGCTCAAAGGCATCTATCAGGCACACAACAAGCAAACCATTCTTGCCTGCATACCGTACCTCGAAAAAGCCGGGTTCAACATCACTACAGACAACATTGCCACAGCTATGGCACATGTCTGCGAACTCACCGGGTTACAAGGTCGATGGCAACTGATAAGCCATAAACCGGACATCATCTGCGACACCGGGCACAACCCTGATGGTATCAGATACATAGCCCGACAACTGCAAGAACAGGATTGCAGACGCCTGCGCATTATCTTCGGCATGATGGCAGACAAAGACGTAGACACTGCCCTCAGCCTCATGCCGACCGATGCAGACTACTACTTCACGCAAGCCGGCGTGAAACGAGCCATGCCTGTCCGTACGCTCTGGCAAATGGCTGCCGAGAAGAACCTGCGAGGAACCGCCTGGGAGAACCTGCCCGCAGCACTGGAAGCAGCACTGCGAGACGCACACCCCGACGACCTCATTTTTGTAGGAGGAAGCACCTACATCGTAGCCGAATTGTTAGAGACTATCCGAAAACAACCCGAACAATAGCCATAACGCAACCAACACAAAGACTTATGAGAAATCTCCAAAAAAACATTGTTTCCATACTTGGCGTACTCCTCGGAGCACTTATCCTCTCCGCCGGATTTGTTTTCTTCATCAACCCCTACAAAATCGTGCCCGGAGGCATCTATGGAGCCAGCATTGTCCTCCACCAACTATTTCCCACCATACAGGTAGGTACCTTCGGCTATATGTTCGACATACCCCTGCTTATCATCTCATTCCTTTTGCTCGGAGGCAAACTCGGGTTCCGCACTGTGCTTGCATCACTCACCATGCCTTTCATGATGAACGTACTCTCACTCCTCGCTTACCCTAATACTGAGGCCCTGCAGGCACTCGACCCGGCACAAATGCTCGGGGGCATACTCGATCTCAGTGATAATCTCATGCTTGCTACCATCATCGGAGCAGCCATGATAGGACTCGGCGGCGGTATTGTCGTCAACAACGGAGCCACCAGCGGAGGAACGGACATCATAGCCATGATTATGCAAAAGTATCTCCACGTCCGATTCAGCAACGGCATTATGCTGCTCGACGGACTTGTCGTCCTTTTCGGAGGTATCGTCATCGGATGCGGTGACAACCCATCGGCCGACGCCATGATAATCTCTCTCTACTCATTGATTGCTATCTGGATAGCATCACGAGTCGTGGCACGTGTAATCAATGGGCCTAAAGACGACAAAATGCTCTTCATCATCAGCCAGCAGAACCTCGAGAAATTACATCATTTTCTCATACATGAACTTGACCGAACAGGCACCTGCATCAAGTGTAGCGGACTTTATTCACAGGCCGAAAAAGATATGTTGCTCATCGTCGTCAGCTATAAAGAGGTAAACCGAATCAAACAACGCATCCGGGAAGCCGACCCCACTGCATTCGTTATCGTCACCGACGCATACGATGCCTTCGGAGAAGGATGGAAGCCACTGCCCGGGCACGATGAATTCCAACCCGAATAGACACATACAGTCCATAGTCACGCATCACATCGTGACGAACTCTTTAACCCAAATCGGTAAATAGAACTTTTCAGCGTTCTATTTACCGATTTTTGTTTAGAACCTCTGTCTCACTGTTCTATTGCTGTACACGACATCTCTTTCCTTCATAGCAACAACTCCGGATGCCGAAGGGGTAAGTACCTGAATCTTGAACCTTCTATCCTTTTGCTTAGGTTGCTTTTTTGCCTATTGGAGCAGACAGTGTAAGCGTCTGATGCCTATCGACTTCGACAGATGGCTAAGTTTCCCAAAAGCTGTGCCCGACTGACAAAATATTCTACGCGTGCGTAAAGAACGTCTGTCTGGGTGGCAAACTTCGTTTACACGTGCGTAAAGAACGTTCGTCGGGGTGGCAAACTTCGTTTACGCGTGCGTAAAGAACTTCTGTCGGGATGACAAACATCGTTTACACATGTGACAAAGACGTTTGTCAGTGTGTCAAAGTCTCCTGTTTTGTGCGTAAAGAGCGTTTGGTGGGGT
>JAQXZK010000225.1 GCA_029227175.1 Bacteroidales bacterium
GCGTATCGCCGGCATCCATAGCCTATGCTGGAACGGAGGCACCATAGAAGAGAACACGGCAGGTATGATATCCGCCATCAGAAACCCCTGGACGCATATCATCAGTCACCCGGGAGACGGCACCGCGCCACTACTCTTTGAGCCTATCGTGCTCGCAGCCAAGGAGAGTCATACGCTGCTTGAGATAAACAGCCACTCTCTGGAACCATGCCGCGACAAACGGACCGCCCGACCTAACAACATAGAGATACTGCATTTGTGCAGAAAATATGACGTACCTATTATCTTGGGCAGTGACGCACACATTTCCTTCGACATTGCAAACTATGAATACGTCCTTCCCCTATTGGAAGAGACCGGTTTCCCAGATGCACTGGTCATGAACGATAAGCCAAAAGCATTCTGTAACTACCTAAGAATCCCTTACTAAAACCAAGCAAGCACACACGTTTTATGGCAACATACGCCCCATTTGCACGACCACTCTACGTCATGGTCAAACCGGCCGGCTCATTGTGCAATCTAGCCTGTGACTACTGTTACTACTTGGAAAAAGCCAAGTTGTATGCCTCCACCCCCAAGCAAATTATGAGCGACGAACTACTAGAGAAGTTCATTCAAGAATACATTGCAAGTCAAACTACACCGAACGTACTCTTCTCCTGGCACGGAGGAGAAACCCTGATGCGCCCCCTTTCCTTTTACCGCAAGGTTATGGAACTGGAACAGAAATACGCCAACGGACGAACCATTGACAACTGCATCCAAACGAACGGCACGATGCTCACCGAAGAATGGTGCCGCTTTTTCCACGACAACAACTGGCTGGTGGGAATCTCAATAGACGGGCCCCAGGAGTTTCACGATGAATACCGTAAAAACAAAGCCGGGAAGCCCTCATTCGTCAAAGTAATGCAAGGTATCCGACTGCTCAACAAACACCAGGTAGAATGGAACGCACTGGCCGTTGTCAATGACTTCAATGCCGATTATCCACTCGAATTCTACCGTTTTTTTAAGGATATAGGCTGCCGATACATTCAATTCACCCCAATTGTTGAACGACTGGAAAAGCACGAAGACGGTCGTTACCTAGCCGCAGTTGACGAGGGAAACGAACAGGGACTGACCGACTTCTCCGTCACTCCAGAACAATGGGGCAATTTCCTGTGTACCATCTTTGACGAATGGGTTAGACACGATGTTGGAGAGTATTTCATCCAGCTGTTCGACTCCACACTGGCCAACTGGGTCGGACAACAGCCAAGCGTCTGCACCATGGCACACACTTGTGGACATGCAGGAGTAATGGAATTTAACGGAGACGTATACGCCTGCGACCACTTCGTATTCCCCCAATACAAGCTGGGCAACATTTATCAAAAGACCCTGGTCGAAATGATGTACAGTCCAGAACAGATGAAGTTCGGTCAAGACAAGTACGACAAACTGCCTACCAAATGTAAGACATGCACATACTCATTTGCCTGTAACGGAGAATGTCCCAAAAACCGCTTCATGCACACAGCCGACGGAGAACCAGGCCTAAACTATCTGTGCAAAGGCTACTACCATTTTTTTGACCACGTAGCCCCATACATGGACTGGATGAAACGGGAACTTCAGGCACAACGCCCGCCGGCCGGCATCATGGAAGCTATTCGGAAAAAAGTAATATAACCAAACTTAGCAGAAACAATGGCAATCAAACGGCCTTTTTACAGAGCATTCCTGGACAGTAATAAAAAAAACAGACCGCATTCACGCATTAAGGAAAATTGCAAAAATTGCTTTGCAATGCACACGCTTTTCCATATCTTTGCCAAGCAAAAGAACTAAACTAATTACAAAAAAAATATGAACAACAACCAATTGATGGAAAAAGCCGCTGACAACATACGCGTTTTGTCAGTAGCCATGGTGGAAAAAGCCAAGTCTGGACACCCGGGCGGTGCAATGGGTGGAGCAGACTTCATCAACGTACTGTATAGTGAATTCCTTGAGTATGACCCTGAAAATCCAAGCTGGGAAGCACGCGACCGCTTCTTTCTGGACCCAGGGCACATGTCACCCATGCTTTACAGCGTACTGGCCATGAGCGGCAAGTACACCCTTGCAGAATTGCAGAACTTCCGTCAATGGGGAAGCCCCACACCCGGACATCCAGAAAGAAATATTGCACGCGGCATAGAAAATACATCTGGACCTCTAGGACAAGGACACACCTACGCTGTAGGAGCAGCCATGGCTGCCAAATTCATGGAAGCACGATTCGGAAAAGTGATGGAGCACACCATCTATGCCTACATCTCGGATGGCGGTATTCAGGAAGAGATTTCACAAGGCGCAGGACGAGTTGCCGGAACATTAGGTTTGGACAACCTCATTATGTTCTATGACGCCAACGATATACAACTTTCAACAACCACTCTTGAGGTGACAATAGAAGACACAGCTAAGAAATACGAGGCCTGGGGCTGGAAAGTCATCACCATCGACGGCAATAACGTAAACGAAATACGTGCTGCCCTACAGGAAGCCAAGGCAGAGAAAGAACGCCCGACACTTATCATCGGCCACTGCGTGATGGGAAAAGGCGCCAGAAAGGCTGACGGATCCAGCTATGAAAACTGCTGTGCCACCCACGGAGCGCCGTTAGGCGGAGACAACTATGTAAACACCATCAAGAACCTCGGGGCAGACCCCGAAGACCCCTTCCACATCTGGCCAGAAGTGGAAGCCATGTATGCACAAAGAAAAGAAGAACTGAAACAAATGGCCAAACAGCGCCGGCAAAACAAAGAAGCATGGGCTCAAAAGAACCCCGAGCTGGCTGCTAAATTGGAAAATTTCTTTTCTGGTAAGGCTCCGCAGTTAGACTGGAGCAAAATCAGTCAAAAGGCAGACATCGCAACCCGTGTAGCCAGTTCAAACGTGCTTGGCATGCTTGCAGAAGAAGTTGGGAACATGGTTGTAGCATCGGCCGACCTCTCCAACTCAGACAAGACGGACGGCTTCTTAAAGAAAACCCACCCATTCGCCAAAGGAGACTTCAGTGGCGCATTCTTCCAAGCCGGCGTTTCCGAATTGACCATGGCGTGTATCTGTATAGGAATGGCATTACATGGGGGAATCATACCTGCCTGCGGCACATTCTTCGTATTCTCCGACTACATGAAGCCTGCCATACGCATGGCCGCACTAATGGAAGTACCTGTCAAATTCATCTGGACACACGACGCATTCCGCGTCGGTGAAGACGGACCAACACACGAACCGGTGGAACAGGAAGCACAAATCCGCCTGATGGAAAAGATGAAAAATCACAGCGGTAAAAATTCAACTCTGGTATTGCGTCCTGCAGATGCAGAAGAAACCACCATCGCTTGGAAAATGGCCATGGAAAACATGGACACACCAACCGCACTGATACTCTCCAGACAGAACATCGTTAACCTACCGGCAAAAACCCCATACGAGAACACCGTCAAGGGAGCATACATCGTAGAAGACCCGCAAGGACAACCGGATGTTATTCTTCTGGCTTCAGGTTCGGAAGTATCCACACTCCTTGCCGGTGCAGAATTGCTGAAAGCCGATGGTGTGAAAGTGCGCATTGTATCTGTTCCTAGCGAAGGACTTTTCAGGAACCAGCCAAAGGCCTATCAGGAAGAAATACTCCCGACAGGAGCCAAAATCTTCGGTCTGACAGCCGGACTACCCGTCAACCTGCAAGGACTGGTAGGATGCACCGGCAAAATCTGGGGATTAGAATCATTCGGATTCTCGGCACCCTACAAAGTGCTTGACGAGAAACTCGGATTCAACGCTGAAAACGTCTACAAACAAGTCAAGGAAATGCTCTAACCTATCAACACGCTGAAAAAAGCATGAAAACAATCGGAATATGTGCGGATCACGCTGGATTTGAATTGAAAAATTTCGTCATAAAATGGTTGACAGAAAACAACATGCCCTTCAAAGACTTCGGCACCTACTCGCCCGAAAGCGTGGACTATCCGGACTTTGCACACCAGTTAGCAGAAGCCATTGAAACCGGAGAGGTCTATCCGGGAATCGCTATCTGCGGTAGCGGGAATGGCATACAGATGACTCTGAACAAACATCAGCAAATACGCGCCGCCCTCTGCTGGAGAGAAGACATCGCTGAACTAGCCAGACAGCACAACGATGCAAACGTACTCGTAATGCCTGGACGTTTCATTACCAACTCTGAAGCCGAAAAAGTACTGAAAAAGTTCTTCTCTACATCGTTCGAAGGAGGCAGACATGAAAGAAGAGTAGCAAAGATTCCCATCAAATAACACAGAGATCAATGGACACAGACAAGATTCGCAACATCCTAAACATTCTGTTCCTCATAATGGCACTTAGTGCTGTCATCACATATTTCGTGGCAGACTTTAAAACATTCCTCTATGTTTGTGGAGTCGCATTTTTCTTCAAGCTCATGGAATTCTATATCCGGTTTACCAACAGATAACAAAAACTCATCCATACGGAAACAACCATCGTGCATAAAAGACTCCACACCCTTCTCCTGCTTGTAACCTGCTGTTTCGCCACAGGTACAAACCACGTGTACGCACAAGGAATAAACGACATGACCAATCGAGAAGGAAGGAATCAATATGGACAGGGAATGACCGAAAGAGACGAGTACGGGAACCAAATAGACCCAAGCCGGAGACTTGATGATTTGAACGACAGCACAGATGTAGCCTCACTGCCTCCTACACTGTATATGTGGAGAATCAACAACAAATTAGGAGACAGAATCATCATGCCGGCCGACACGATATCGTTGAACTTCCAGAACACAAACCTTGTAGAAGGCATGACCGGCCACTACAACTACTTGGGGAATCTGGGAACACCAAGACTCTCCAGATTCTACTTTGAAAGAACCAAAGACGAACCAACCATCTTCATGGCACCCTACTCCACCTTCTACCAACGCCCTGAAGACGTCAACTTCACCAACAGCAACGTACCATTCTCTAACTTGACGTACTATACGGCAGGAAACAAAATAGACGCTGAAGAACTGTTCAAAAGCTACTTCTCGGTCAACGCAAACAAACGGCTTGCCTTCGGATTCCAAACAAACTACCTTTACGGCAGAGGTTTTTATGCCAACCAGTCGACCGGGCATTTCAATGCAGGCGTTTTTGCCAGCTACATCGGAGACAGATACCAGATGCAGTTCATCTACAACAACTACACACTTAGGGCAAACGAAAACGGAGGCATCACGGACGACCGGTACATCACACGACCGGAAGCACTGACAGACGGCAAGAAAAGCTACGACCCAGCAAACATACCCGTCCGCTTAGAATCAACAGCCAACCGTAACTCAGATTTCTATGTCTACCTGACCCAACGCTACAGATTGGGATTCACTCGTACTATAGAACGAATCCAAGAGAAAAAGAAGACAGATACTCCCACCCGAAAAAACAAAGCCAGAGCCGGACTAAAAATTTCAAACGGACAGGATGAAAATATTGATACCGGAACGATACTGGACGGCATACTGGGAGACTCCTTGGTACAGCCGAACAAAGACACGATTGTCATCAAGGACTTTATTCCGGTGACCAGCTTCATCCATAGCTTTAAAATAGAACGGGCACGACATAAATTCCGTTCGAATGGAGAACCCAAAGGCATGTACGAGAACAGCTATCTGGACGAAACAGCCAGCCGGGACAGTACACAAGCACTCAAGATAGACAACACGTTTGGTATAGCCCTGCTTGAAGGCTTCAATAAATACGCCAAAGCCGGACTGACAGCCTACCTGTCACACAGAGTGAGCCGCTACAACTTGATGAATCTTGATCTGCAGTCCGACAGGATGATAGAAAGATTCACCGAACAGGAACTTTATCTGGGTGGAGAACTTGCCAAAAAACAAGGCAAAGCCATACATTACAACATAACCGGTGAAGTCGGCTTATTAGACAAAGCCATTGGACAATTCAACGTAACAGGAAATCTGAACCTGAGATTCAAATTCTTGAAAGACAGCATACACTTCAATGCAGGAGCATCTATAAGCAACACTCTGCCCTCTTTTTACATGCGACATTACCGTTCCAACCACCTTGCTTGGGATAATGACGAAATGGAAAAAGAACTACGCACACGTATTCAGGGTGAGCTTGCCATTCCGGCATGGGGCACCAATCTGAAAGTGTTCATGGAAAACATCAAAAACTACACCTATTTCAACCACAAGGCACTACCCACACAAGAAAAAGAAAACATCCAGGTAATCTCTGCCGTATTGGCTCAGAACTTCCGTATAGGCATATTCCACCTTGACAACGAAGTAATCTGGCAAAAAAGCAGTAACGAAAACGACCTTCCACTACCAGCTATTACAACCTACAGCAACTTGTATATTGTCACTAAACTGGCCAAAAAAGTACTGACCCTACAACTCGGTGCCGACATGAGATACTTCACCAAATATTATGCTCCGGGATACTGTCCGGCCATACAGCAATTCCACATACAAGATGAAGCATCCAGAGTAGAAATAGGAAACTATCCCATCATCAGCGCATACGCGAATTTTCACCTGAAACGAACCAGATTCTTTGTCATGATGTCTCATGTTAATTGTGGAATGGGAAACTCAAACTACTTCTACGTCCCACACTACCCACTGAATCAGGGCGTTCTGAAGATGGGCATTTCATGGAACTTCTATGACTAATCTACTCCATACCCGAAAAAAGATATTGCGGATAAGTTGCATATGCTGCATTGGATTGCTTACTACAATCTTCATGATAAA
This sequence comes from Bacteroidales bacterium, assembly GCA_029227175.1. Lineage (GTDB taxonomy): Bacteria > Bacteroidota > Bacteroidia > Bacteroidales > Bacteroidaceae > Bacteroides. The sequence continues at coordinate 6,833 of JAQXZK010000225.1, forward strand.
TAAGCACTCTATTCGGGATTATGACCAAATCCAACAAAGCGGCTACTTGAGAATCGTATCCCTCCACAATCCGGAAGGAATCATAGAAAGTACAGACACAACCTACGGGCATCATTTCCTCATGATTGATGAATTTGCTAAAACCCATCAGCTTAAACTACAAATTCAAACAGTCAACAACCATCACGAAATGCTCGAACTAATCAGAAAAGGGAAATGCGACATTGCAGCATATAATTTTCAAATTACTACAAACGAAGAAAACGATATCCGGCTTACGAATCCACTAACCTCATCAAGATTTGTGCTGATTCAACACCGGGAAGAACAGAATGAGAACAACATTCTAACCAGCGTGCTGAATCTGGCCAAAGAAACAGTCTACGTAACCAAAGGGTCGTATGCAGCCCAAAGACTGACACATCTTGCACAAGAAATTGGTGATACAATCTATGTGAAAGAAGTTGACCATAAAGAAGCCTACCAACTCATGAAAGATGTGGCCGACAAGAAAATAAACTTGTTTGTAGAAGAAGAAACTCTCGCAAGATGTAACGCTGTCGAGAACGAGAACATTGATTACAGCTTACCCATTGGTTTCACACAACAATGTGGATGGGCCGTACACAAAGACTCACCCGCACTGTTAGACAGTCTTAATGCTTGGATTTGCCAAATAAATTTTAATCCTTTAGCTCCGCACATTCACTGAGCCACCCTGCACTTGAGGCATCGCTCGGCATACGCCAATCTCCCCTCGGACTAATAGCAATACTACCGACCTTAGGACCATCAGGCAGACAAGAACGCTTGAACTGTTGATTGAAGAATCTACGACAGAAAGTGGTAAGCCACTTTTTTATTGTCTCTCCATCATACACACCTCCAAATGCGTTTCTCGCTAAGAAGAAAATCTTGGAAGGACGGAAACCACAACGCATAAAATAATACAGGAAAAAATCGTGTAACTCGTATGGACCTACCAAGTCTTCTGTTATCTGGCTGATATTTCCCTGCTCGTCTGCCGGAATAAGTTCCGGACTAATGGGAGTCTCTACGATATCAAGCAATGTGATACGCGACAGTTCATCAACAGCATGATCAGCCACCCAAGTAACTAAATGACGAACAAGAGTTTTGGGCACACTGACATTCACTCCGTACATCGACATATGGTCACCGTTATAGGTAGCCCACCCCAACGCCAATTCGGATAAATCTCCGGTACCAACAACGAGTCCCGAGGTCTGATTAGCAATATCCATTAACAATTGGGTACGTTCACGCGCTTGAGAATTCTCATACACGACATCATGATTATTGATATCATGCCCCAAATCCTTAAAATGCTGAATAACTGCATCCTTGATACTAATTTCTCTAACAGTGATATCCAATGATCTCATCAAATTCATCGCATTAGTATACGTGCGATCTGTAGTGCCAAATCCGGGCATCGTAACGCCTATGATTCCGCTTCTCGAAAGCCCCAACTTGTCAAATGTGCGTATGCAAACCAGCAAAGCCAATGTCGAATCCAGACCTCCGGAAATACCAACGACCACAGTCTTTGCATGAGAATGCAAGATACGTTGAGCCAATCCTGAGACTTGAATAGAAAAAATTTCCTCGCAACGCTCATTCAAAGCAGGTCCTTGAGGTACAAATGGATGCTTGTCATATTTACGGGACAAAGTAATTTCTTCGGCCGGAATACCAGATTCAATCTGAACATGTATAGTATCAGGCAACTCTACATAAGCCATATTGGTAGCAAACGTTGTGTTCACACGACGCTCTGAACGAATGTACTCGACATCTATCTCGCTTATGACCATCTGTTCCTCGAAACAAAAACGGGAGCTCCTGGCCAACTGGCGACCATTTTCATAAATCAAACCGTTTCCTGCAAAAACAACATCAGTTGTAGACTCACCAAAGCCACAAGAACTAAACACATAACCGCAGATAGTACGCGCCGACTGCTGGCTGAGGAGGTTACACAAGTAATTATGCTTGCCTATTGATTCGTCATCGGCCGAGAGATTGAAAATGATTTCCGCCCCTTGAAGTGTCAAGTATGAACTCGGGGGAATCGGTGCCCATACATCCTCGCATATTTCAACACCAAAACATGCATTCACTGTATCAAAAAGCAGATGCGTGCTGATTGTAACATTTTGTCCACAAAGCCTGATTTGTCTCTGCGAAATTTCATGTCCAGACGCGAACCAACGCTTTTCATAAAATTCCTTGTAATTGGGTAGATAGGTCTTTGGAACTATTCCTAAAATACGTCCTTTCTGAATCACTACCGCTGCATTGAGCAAAGCACCGCTACAGGCAACAGGCATTCCAATAATTGAGATAATGTCCAGTTGACGGGTAACCGTCAGAATATGGAACAAGGCATTTTCCGCCTCATCTATCAGAATCTGCTGCGCAAACAAATCACCACAAGTATATCCCGTAACACATAACTCCGGGAAAGCAATGATTTCAACACCTTTTCCAGCAGCAATGGCAATTTGTTCCTCAATATGATTGGCATTGAATCTGCAATCTGCAACTTTAACTTTAGGAACAGCTGCAGCCACTCTAACATATCCGTATTTCATAATTCCATATTTTTAAGGAGACCTTCTCGACTATTCGTGGTTCTGCAATCTCTTCTCTGCTAACGCCTCATATTTGGTACCCTTTCGCCCATAATTAGCATACGGGTAGATTGAAATGCCACCACGAGGAGTAAAGAAGCCTGTGACTTCAATATATTTCGGATTCATCAACTTTATCAAATCCTTCATGATAATGTTTACGCAATCCTCGTGAAAATCACCATGATTTCTAAAGCTAAAAAGATAAAGTTTCAGGCTTTTGCTTTCTACCATCTTGATGTCAGGTATATAGGATATTCTGATTTCCGCAAAATCAGGCTGACCGGTAATGGGACACAAACTGGTAAATTCCGGACAATTAAAACGAACCCAATAATCGTTCTCTGGATGCTTATTGTCAAACGTCTCTAATACCTCCGGTGCATAATCCTGACGGTATTCCGTTTTCTTGCCAAGTGCCAATAGCATTGCTCTTTCTTCCATTTTATCGTTTTTCTGCAACATATTTCAACATCATATATTTTTCGTATCCTTCTCTACGCAGTTTGCACGAAGGACAATGTCCGCATCCGTCTCCCGGAATGCCATTGTAACAAGTAAGCGTCCTGTTCTTCACCAAATCCAATACGCCCAATTCATCTGCCAATGCCCATGTCTCACACTTGTCAATCCACATTAAAGGAGTATGGATAACAAATTGCTCGTCCATGGCCAAATTTAGTGTTACGTTCAGAGACTTTATAAATGCGTCGCGACAATCAGGATAACCACTGAAATCTGTCTGGGATACTCCTGTCACCAAATGATTGATTTTTCGCTCACGGGCATAAACAGCAGCAATGCTCAAAAAGAAAAGATTTCTTCCGGGCACGAACGTGTTTGGAAAACTGTCATCCGGTTTGGCCTGGTCCATCTCAATGGAAGGGTTAGTCAATGAGTTCTGACCCAATTTCCCGATGAATGACACATCCATAACATCAAAACGTACACCGGCCTCTTTCGCTATTTCACGAGCAATTTCCACCTCATTCTGATGTTTCTGCCCATATATAAAACTCAATGCATAGACTTCCTTAAATTGACGAATAGCCCAGTACAGGCATGTCGTTGAGTCCTGACCACCGCTAAACACAACCAAAGCGGTTTCCTTATTCATTTCCAACATTTTTTCCTAAATATTTATTATTAACTCGACAGGGCAATGGTCTGAACCATATATTTCATTATGAATTGCAGCACTTACTAAGGCCGGCTCTAACGACCGACTAGTCAGAAAGTAATCAATACGCCACCCTGCATTTTTTGCCCGTGCCTGGAAACGATAGGACCACCATGAATAAGCCTCCTTCAATTCTGGATAGAAATGACGGAATGTGTCAATAAACCCGGCACTGAGTAGTTCTGAGAACTTCTCACGCTCTTCATCTGTAAATCCTGCGTTTTTCCGATTAGAAGAAGGGTTCTTCAAGTCAATCTCCTTGTGTGCAACATTCATGTCGCCACATATTATGACCGGTTTTCTGGATTCTAAAGACTTCACATAAATCAGAAAATCATTTTCCCATGTCATGCGATAGTCCAAACGTTTCAGGCCATCCTGAGAGTTGGGCGTGTAGACTGTTACCAGATAGAAATTTTCCATCTCAAGCGTTATAACACGGCCTTCGTGATCATGTTCATCGACATCAATCCCACAGGTTACGGACAATGGAGTATGTTTGGTGAAAATGGCTGTGCCGGAATATCCTTTTTTCTCAGCATAATTCCAATATGACTGATAACCCTCAAATTGCAAATCAAATTGTCCTTCCTGCATCTTTGTCTCCTGTAGACAAAAGAAGTCTGCATCTGATTGTTTAAAATATTCGGGAAATCCCTTTTGGCAACAGGCCCGAATGCCATTTACATTCCACGAAATAAATTTGTATTTTTTTTCCATCTGTCTGATCCAAAATTTTGTACAAAGATAAATAAAACAGACATACCATAAAAAAATCCGGTAACTAAAACGTTAGTTACCGGACTACATTAAAAAATCTTGTCAAGTCTCAGCCCAAAGATTTGGGCTCAGTCATAACTATTACATCATTGATTCAATTTCCTTGAACTCATTTCCCATATCAAGGTTGTAGTATACACGGTACAAACCTTGCAACCAAAGATCTTTCTGATCCGGCTTCAACTGGCGAGCTTTTTCATAGCATGGTTTTGCTTTTTCATAATAGCTCTTCAACTGCGCCTGCTCTTCCTTGTATTTAGCGTCGCCTACGTTAGTAGTAGCTGTTGCAGAGAAGTCCTGAGCCTGAATACAATAAATCAAACCCATGTTTGAGTATGACTGTGCGCAATAGTCTGACTTTTCGTCATTTGTTGCCTTTGCATAGAATTCGAGCGCCTTGTCATATTCTTTTGTCTGCTGGTATATATATCCTTTGCAGAAGAGATACAATGCGTTGTTCGGGTCGTTCTTCAACATTTCATCAGCATATGCAATGGCTTCATCGTATTTGTTGTTTGTTGAGAAGTATTCAACCAAGTTTGCAAAGAAGTACGGAATACCGGGATAAGTAGCCACACCTTTCTTCAGAGCTGCCAGCCACTCTTCCTGTTGACCAAGTTCCTTCAATGAGATGCAGTAGAACTCCATGGCCGGTTCACCATATTCCTTGTCTTCAAATGCCTGCTGAGCATACTTAGCACAATTCTTATAGTCTTCCATACGATAAGCGGCGCTACATGCATAGTATGCCATCTGAGTGATGGTAGAATCTGCAAGAATAGCTGGCTCTTTAGCTGTCAAAGGAAGATTCTTCAGGTCTGCGTAAGCAGCAAGGTACTTGAATGCTTCTGCATAATTCTGAGCATTGAAGTAATAGATACCACCGTTAATCAAGTTGTTACGCTCACCCATTACGATAACCGCATTCTTCTTTCTGAACTTGTTATTTACTTTTCCTTTAGCGTCAGGAAGCTGAGCAAGTTCGTCACACTTAGAGAAGTATTCGACCATCTTCAATGCACTCTTATACACCTGAATTGTGTCAAATGATTTTTTCAACACCTGATTTTCAGACTGTTTCATGCTAATCTTCTGCTGAACATAGCCGGCAGCATCCCAAACGGATGCATCATTCTTTGTAGCCGCATTGCTCATAGCAGCCTCGATAGTTTTTTCTGCCTCTGCAAATTTACCAGAGTTAGCAGCAGATTTTGCAGCACTTACAGCAGCTTTTACTGCCTTTGGATCTGTCTGTGCAAATACAGTAGATACAGCTGCAAACATTACCAGTGAAAATAATACTCTTTTCATTGTGATTGTTGTGTTTAGGTTAATTATTAAGTTTTTTCTTGTTTACAATTTTATACTTCTGTTGTTGGAGAAACCTCTTCTGCTATTGTTTCGCCTGTTTCTTCCTCGTCTTTTTCGGCATTGACCTTGCATACACAAGCAATGCTGTCACCACGCTTAGAGAGGTTTATCAGACGTACACCTTGTGTGGCGCGGCCGAGTATAGGCAATGTCGAGAGTTTCAGACGAATGGTGATACCGGACTTATTGATTATCATCAAATCGTCGTCACCCGTTACTGACTGAATGCCTATGAGCTTTCCAACCTTTTCTGTTGTGTTCAGTGTCTTGACACCTTTACCACCACGGAAGGTCACCCGATAGTCATCTACATACGAGCGTTTGCCATATCCCTGTTCAGAAACGACTAACACACTTTCCTCTTCACGATTGTTGATGCAAATCATTCCTATCAATTCGTCTTCTCCGTCCTCGTCAAGTTGAATACCACGTACACCGGCTGCAATACGGCCTGTGTTGCGAACTGCTGTCTCATTAAAATGTACAGCACGTCCGTTTTTGTTGGCCATGAGGATTTCGGTCCCTTGTGTTGTCAGTTCTACGGCTACTACCTTATCACCCTCCTTGATGACAATTGCGTTGACGCCGGTTGTGCGAGGATGTGCATATTCTGACAATGGTGTCTTCTTGATGATACCGTTCTTGGTTGCAAAGACAACGCTATGACTGTTGACAAATTCTTCATCATTGATGTTGGCAATGCTCAGGTAAGCTGTCACCTTATCGTCTGAGGCAATATTCAACAGGTTCTGAATAGCACGTCCCTTGGAGTTCTTTGTACCTTCCGGAATTTCATACACGCGCATCCAGTAACAACGACCTTTCTGAGTGAAGAATATCATGGTGCTATGGGTCGTGGCTGTGTAGATATGCTCTACAAAATCCTCTTCACGCGTTTCACTTCCCTTAGAACCTATACCACCCCGATGTTGCAGTCTGAATTCGCTCAACGGGGTACGTTTGATATATCCGAGATGAGAGATTGTAATGATGACATCCTCGTTCACATAGAAGTCTTCAGGGTTGAACTCTTCTGACGAATATACTATCTCAGAACGACGCTCATCACCATATTTTTCTTTTACCTCAATCAGTTCGTCCTTGATGACCTGCCGACAAACCTCATCGTTTGCCAGAATTTCTTCGTATCGGGCAATCATGCGCTTAACTTCTTCATACTCTGCATGAAGCTGTTCTTGCAAAAGACCTGTCAACTGGCGAAGTCGCATTTCTACGATAGCCTTTGCTTGAATTTCTGACAATTCAAAACGCTCCATCAATCCGGTCAAGGCATCTGCTGGCGTCTTGGCATGGCGAATGATTCTTACCACTTCGTCAATGTTGTCAGAAGCAATGATCAAACCCTCCAGGATATGTGCGCGTTCTTTGGCTTTTCGCAAATCATATTTCGTGCGGCGGATTACAACCTCATGACGATGGTCAATAAAACAACGAATCAAATCCTTCAAGTTCAACAAACATGGACGGTTCTTCACAATCGCCACATTATTGATACTGAAGTTGGCCTGCAACTGAGTCATCTTGAACAACTTGTTAAGGATTACATTCGCATTGGCATCACGACGTACATCCACAACAATGCGCATACCTTCACGGTCCGACTCATCGTTTACATTGGTGATTCCATCTATTTTTTTCTCATTGACGAGATCGGCAATACTCTTAATCAACTCTGCCTTGTTCACTCCATAAGGAATCTCAGTCACCACAATCTTGTCATGGGTAGGAGTCGACTCAATCTCAACTCTCGAACGCATCACCACGCGACCTCGACCGGTCTCATACGCTTCCCGAACACCCGACATACCATAGATAAAACCACCCGTCGGGAAGTCGGGAGCCTTTACATGCTGCATCAGCTCGTCAACTGTAATATCGTTATTGTCAACGTATGCGACACAAGCATCTATTACCTCGCTTAAATTATGTGTAGGCATATTTGTCGCCATACCTACGGCAATACCGGAAGAACCGTTTACCAGCAGGTTCGGAATACGTGTAGGCATGACTGTCGGCTCATCGAGCTCGTTGTCGAAGTTTTTCATCATGTCTACCGTTTCCTTATCGATGTCCTCCATCATGTCCTCACCTATCTTTCTCAAACGGCACTCCGTATAACGCATGGCTGCAGGACTATCTCCATCGACAGAACCATAATTTCCCTGTCCGTCTACAAGCATGTAGCGCATTGCCCAAGGCTGTGCCATACGTACCAACGCTCCGTAAATGGAAGAGTCGCCATGTGGGTGATATTTACCAAGAACCTCACCTACAACTCTGGCTGATTTCTTATAAGGTTTGTCATGTGTATTGTTAATGCCCATCATACCGTAGAGAATTCTACGATGTACAGGCTTAAAGCCGTCTCTCACATCCGGAAGAGCACGAGAAACAATGACAGACATTGAATAATCAATGTATGACTTCTTCATCTCTTCCTCAATGTTTACTTTTATAATTCTATCTTGTTCAAGCATTTAGTTTGAAATTAGTATTTTGTTATATTTCAATCTCTATAAAAAATCATGTAAAAGTAAGGCTTTTTTGCGTAACACGAAAATTTTAACCCATATTCTTTACTATTTATCCAAATCGACCATTTTGATTCGGGTTAAAAGCCGAGCGGAAATGAAACAAGAAACAAGGCAAACATACTAACCAAGTAGCCATACAGTTCTTTAAGGATATCGCTTTTTTTTCAAAGTAATAAGGCTACAAAACTGCAAAAATTCCATAAATCACCTTCAAACAACAGGCCGTTTTGTGAAATTATCTTATATCCGAAAGATTTTTGAATCAGAATCTTGTAGATTCAAAAACATGCACTACCTTTGCAATGTGTTTTTCATAGTATTAGATTTTAAGGTTAACAAGGTTGGGCTCAGCGGAGCCCTTTTTTTATGCCCAAAAGAAAAGGACGAGCAATATGTGAGTTCGGGATAGGGAAAATGTTATAAAAGTCAGTAATCTCGCAAATATAACCAACTGTGTAAAAGTACTTCTGTCGCTTCCTTCATATCACTTCAATTGTGTAAAAGTACATTCGCCGCTTCCTTCGTGTCAGACTTCATCATGGATTGACGTATCGTATTATCATTCCGATAATTTAATCCGAATTCAAATGACCGATTTGGGCAAAAAAAACAGCCTACCTCAGAACAAATTTCATATTTTTTGCTAAAATTGCACAAAACATGTTTCCCTGACATTTTTTCCAACAGCTCAACCATAGACAGCAGCACTATTAATATTATTTTTTACATTATAAACATATTTTAAGGTTATCATTCCTATCTTTGCAGCGTTTTTTAAAGGTAAAAAGATAAAAAAGACATGACTAAAAGTAAAACATTAGTCACCCCTGATTACGTATTCCAGGCAAGCTGGGAAGTATGCAACAAGGTAGGTGGCATTTACACAGTATTGTCTACCCATGCCAAAACGCTCAACGAGCAGCTTAACGACAAGCTCATCTACATAGGGCCGGACGTGTGGAAAGACAAAGAGAATCCGCTTTTTTCAGAATCAAATAATCTCTTTGCAGATTGGAAAAATCACGCAACAAAGAGCGAATCTCTTCAAATAAGAATAGGACGATGGAACATTCCTGGTAATCCTATGGCAATTTTGGTTGATTTTGTTCCTTTTTACACCCAAAAGAATGAAATCTACACCGAGTTATGGAACCAATATAAAGTAGACTCTCTCCACGCTTACGGAGACTACGACGAAGCAAGTATGTTTGCTTATGCTGCCGGTCGTGTAGTTGAGAGTTTCTACAAATATAACATAAAGAAAACAGAAAAGGTTGTATTTCACGCACATGAATGGATGACCGGCTTGGCCGCCCTATACATCAAGTCTAAACTCCCACAGATAGCTACCGTATTTACAACCCATGCGACTTCCATCGGCCGCAGCATTGCCAGCAACAACAAACCGCTCTACGACTACTTTACAGGCTACAACGGCGATCAAATGGCCGTTGAACTTAACATGCAGTCAAAGCACTCTATTGAGAAGACCACTGCCCATGAAGTTGACTGCTTCACAACAGTAAGTAAAATCACCAATAGAGAGTGCAAACAGCTGCTGGAGAAGGAAGCGGACGAAATCTTGATGAACGGTTTTGAGAACGGATTTGTACCCAAGGCATCCGCTTATACATATAGAAGAAACAGAGCCCGCCTCAATCTGCTCCGCCTTGCCTCATGCCTTACGGGTGAAGAATTTGACAATTCTGCACTCCTCATTGGTACAAGCGGCCGATACGAGTTCAAGAACAAAGGACTGGACATCTTCATTGATTCGCTGCGCCGGCTGAACAACGACGGACGCCTGAACAAGCCTGTATTAGCATTCATCGAGGTTCCTGCATGGGTAAATATGCCTCGTGAGGACGTTCAGCGCCGTATTCAGGAAAAGAGCAAGAAATACTCAACTCCGTTGGAACAGCCATACATTACTCACTGGCTGAATAACATGAACGAAGACGTCATCCTGAACAAACTAAAGGAGATTGGATTGGAAAACAAGCCGGAAGACAAGGTTAAAGTCATTTTTGTTCCGTGTTATTTGGATGGAAACGACGGCATACTCAATCTTCCATACTATGACCTTATTCTCGGTCTTGATCTCACTGTATATCCATCCTATTACGAACCTTGGGGTTACACTCCATTGGAAAGCATGGCATTCCACGTGCCTACCATCACCACAGACTTGGCCGGTTTCGGGCTATGGGTGAAGGAGCAGGAAAAGTACCACGGAATCAAGGATGGCGTTGTAGTGCTCCATCGCACAGACAGCAACTACATTGAAGTAGCAGAAGAAATCAAGAACACTGTTATCGACTTCACAAACTGCTCAGACGGTGAAATCAAAGCCATACGTCGTCGCGCTGCAAACTTCTCTGAAAAAGCTTTGTGGTCTACATTCATAAAAGCATACAACAAGGCCTATGACGTAGCCTTGAAACATGCAGCTACCCGCAAGGCATAACTATCAAAAAAACAGACTAAAAAAACTATTTATTCAAGTTTATATGAAATTACCTGTATCTAATGTCAATGTTCCTACCTGGAGAGACATTACCGCAAAGTCTCATGTTCCATCCGAGTTTGAGCCACTTTTGACGATTGCACGCAACATGTGGTGGGCTTGGAACTATGAAGCTCGTGAACTTTTCAATGACCTCGATCCCGAGTTATGGAAAGAAGTAAGCCACAACCCAGTTCTCCTTCTGGAGCGCATCAGCTACGACAAGCTGGAGAATTTGGCCAAAGACAAGAAAATCCTGAAGCGCATCGAAGAAGTATACGCACGGTTCCGTGAGTATATGGACGTTAAGCCGGATGCAACACGTCCGTCTATTGCATACTTCTGTATGGAGTATGGATTGAACTCCGTGCTCAAAATCTACTCAGGTGGTCTGGGTGTACTCGCCGGCGACTACCTGAAAGAAGCATCAGACAGCAACGTAGACATGTGCGCTGTCGGTTTCCTCTATCGCTATGGATATTTTACCCAGTCACTCTCAATGGATGGCCAACAAGTGGCTAACTACGAAGCACAGAACTTTGGGCAGTTGCCTATTGAGCCGGTTCTCGACGAAGCAGGCAACCAGATAGTCATTGATGTTCCTTACCTAAACTATTACGTTCACGCATACGTATGGCGTTGCAATGTGGGTCGCATCTCTTTGTATTTGCTCGACACAGACAACGACATGAACAGCGAATACGACCGTCCTATCACTCACCAGCTCTATGGTGGCGACTGGGAAAACCGTCTCAAGCAGGAAATTCTCCTGGGTATTGGCGGTATGCTGACCTTGAAGAAACTGGGAATCAAGAAGCAGATATACCACTGCAACGAAGGCCATGCAGCACTCATCAACGTACAGCGTCTTTGTGACTACGTTGCCGAAGGCCTTTCATTCAACCAGGCCATCGAATTGGTACGTGCATCTTCACTTTACACCGTGCACACCCCGGTACCTGCCGGTCACGACTACTTTGACGAGAGTCTTCTTGGCAAATATATGGGTGGCTATCCTTATCGCATGGGCATCACCTGGGATGAATTCATGGACATGGGCCGTAACAACCCGGGAGATAAAAACGAGCGTTTCTGCCTCTCTGTATTCGCTTGTAACACCTCACAGGAAGTAAACGGTGTAAGTTGGCTGCACGGAGAAGTATCCAAGAAAATGTTCGCTCCTATCTGGAAAGGCTACTTCCCTGAAGAAAGTCACGTAGGTTACGTAACCAATGGAGTCCACTTCCCGACATGGGCTGCCACAGAATGGCGTCACCTCTATGACAAATACTTCGACAAGAACTTTATGTCAGACCAGTCTAACGAAAACATCTGGAATGCCATCTATCAGGTTCCCGACGAAGAAATCTGGAAGACAAGAATGGCGTTGAAGAACAAGTTGATAGACTACGTTCGCAAGCAGTATCGTGAAACTTGGTTGAAGAACCAGGGAGACCCGTCACGTATTGTATCTCTCCTCGAAAAAATCAATCCAAACGCATTGCTCATCGGTTTTGGCCGTCGTTTTGCTACTTACAAGCGTGCACATCTTTTGTTCACCGACCTTGAACGCCTCTCCAAGATAGTAAACAACCCAGACTACCCGGTTCAGTTCCTCTTCACAGGTAAGGCACATCCGCATGACGGAGCCGGTCAGGGCTTGATTAAGCGCATCATCGAAATCAGCCGCCGCCCTGAATTCCTCGGCAAAATCATCTTCCTGGAGAACTACGACATGCGTCTGGCTCGCCGTCTCGTTTCCGGTGTTGATATCTGGATGAACACTCCTACCCGTCCGCTTGAAGCCAGCGGTACATCTGGCGAGAAAGCCTTGATGAATGGTGTTGTAAACCTCTCTGTACTTGATGGTTGGTGGTATGAAGGCTATCGCGAAGGTGCCGGTTGGGCATTGACAGACAAGCGTACCTACCAGAATCAGGAACATCAGGATCAATTAGATGCAGCTACAATCTACGGCTTGATTGAAAACGAAATCCTCCCGCTCTACTATGCACGCAACAAGAAAGGCTACAGTGAGGGTTGGGTCAAGACTATCAAAAACTCAATTGCTCAGATTGCTCCTCACTATACCATGAAGCGTCAACTCGATGACTACTATGCCAAGTTCTACAACAAGCAAGCTAAGCGCTTCGCTATGTTGGAAGCCGACAACTACGCACAGGCTAAGGAAATTGCTGCATGGAAAGAAAACATCGCTGCTAAATGGAATGACATCCGCATCGTATCTTCTGAAAAGAGCGAGAGTCTGCTGAAAGGTACTCCTGAAACCGGAAAAGAATATGATATCACGTATGTCATTGACGAAGCCGGTCTTGATGACGCAATCGGAATCGAGCTTGTAGTGCTGCAGAACACAACCGACGGTCAAGAAAAAATCTATTCCGTTATGCCGTTCGAAACTATTAAGCGCGATGGAAACCTCTACACCTTCCACGCTAAGCACAAACTCGAAAATGCAGGTAGCTTCAAGATTTGCTACCGCATGTATCCGAAGAATGCAGCACTTCCTCATCGTCAGGATTTCTGCTTCGTACGCTGGTTCATTTAAACATATATCACTTTTATTCAAAAAAGGTCTCGTCAGTTTTGACGGGACTTTTTTTATCCAAGACCATTACACAACAAAAAAACTATCAACAAAAAACAAGTTGGAATTTGATTGTATTCTCTTTATTCTTACCTTTACACTCTCGAAAAGCAAAATAAACTATCATGCACATGAAAAACAGAAGTTTAGTTACCATTGCTGAACATAGTAAAGAAAAAATACTTTACATGATTGAGCTTGCGAAGCAGTTCGAAGAAAATCCAAACAAACGTCTATTAGAAGGCAAGGTTGTGGCAACACTTTTTTTTGAGCCTTCCACCAGAACCCGACTCAGTTTTGAGACTGCAGCCAACCGTTTAGGAGCACGTGTAATTGGGTTTACAGACCCGAAGGTAACCAGTTCGTCTAAAGGAGAAACCCTGAAAGATACCATCAAGATGGTTAGCAATTATGCCGACATCATTGTCATGAGACACTATCTTGAAGGAGCGGCACGATACGCCAGTGAGGTCACAAACATTCCAATTGTTAATGCCGGAGACGGTGCCAACCAACACCCCTCCCAAACAATGCTCGACCTATACTCCATCCACAAGACACAAGGGACTTTGGAAAACCTCAACATATACTTGGTAGGAGACTTGAAATACGGCCGAACGGTACATTCCCTGCTCATGGCTATGCGTCACTTCAATCCTACTTTCCATTTCATTGCCCCACAAGAGTTGCGTATGCCTGATGAATACAAAATCTACTGCAAGAACCATCAGATCAAATACGAAGAGCATACAGACTTTAACGAAGACATCATTGCCAATGCCGACATCCTCTACATGACTCGTGTGCAACGTGAACGTTTCACTGACTTGGACGAGTACGAACGGGTCAAGAATGTCTACATTCTACGAAAAGATATGCTACGAAAGGCCAAACAGACCATGCGCATTCTGCATCCACTCCCGCGTGTAAACGAAATCGCATATGATGTAGACGAAAGCCCGATGGCCTACTACTTCCAGCAAGCACAGAATGGCCTATATGCTCGTGAAGCCATTCTCTGCGATGTATTAGGAATTACCCTTGACGATGTAAAAGCATTCAAATAACCGTTTAATCAACACTTCTTATGAGTGATAACAAGCAAGAATTACAAGTTGCAGCCCTTGAAAACGGAACTGTAATCGATCATATTCCATCTGATAAATTGTTTTCTGTTGTATCTCTGCTCAATCTGCCATCCATGCAGAACAACATCACCATAGGCTTTAATCTCAAGAGCAAGAAACTGGGCAAGAAAGGCATTATCAAGATTGCAGACAAATTCTTCACCGACGAAGAAATAAACCGCATTGCCGTCGTTGCCCCGAATATCCGCCTGAACATCATCAGAAATTACGAAGTCGCAGAAAAGCGAGAAGTCACCTTGCCTGATGCCTTGAAGGCTATTGTGAAATGCAGCAATCCCAAGTGCATCACGAACAACGAACCGATGGAAACCCTCTTCCATGTTGTGGATAAACAACAATGCACCATACGTTGCCACTACTGCGAAAAAGAACAGACTCGCGAGGCTATCAAACTTCTTTAACCTACAAATTTCCGACCTCAATGAAAGAAAGCTGGAAACCAGGTACAATGATATATCCACTGCCTGCCGTCATGGTGAGTTGTGGAGCCACTCCCGAGGAGTATAATATCCTGACTGTGTCATGGACAGGTACAATATGTACCAATCCACCGATGTGCTACATCTCCGTTCGTCCGGAACGACACTCTTACGACATTATCAAGCGTAACATGGAGTTTGTAATCAACCTGACAACAGCAAAGTTAGCTAAGGCTACTGATTGGTGCGGAGTTCGTTCCGGAAAAGACCTGAATAAATTTAAAGAAATGGGGCTCACACCGGCAAAGGGTGAAGTCGTTTCTTGTCCCATTATCAAGGAATCTCCGCTAAACATCGAATGCAGGGTGCGAGAAATACTTTCATTAGGCTCTCACGATATGTTCATTGCTGATGTTGTCAACGTACAGATAGATAAAGAGAATTTGGACGAGACAAGCGGCAAACTGGAACTGGACAAGACCAACCCTTTGGTTTACGTCCACGGAGCATACTATGAACTTGGCACAAAGGTTGGAAAATTCGGTTGGTCTGTCGAGAAACCCAAAATGTGAAATCACTAAACAAGAGAAGCAATTATGAAAAGAGACGAGTTGATTTTTAGCATTATCGAGAAGGAGCATCAACGCCAGCTAAAAGGCATAGAGTTGATTGCCAGTGAAAACTTTGTAAGCGACCAGGTCATGGAGGCTATGGGATCATGCCTGACCAATAAATATGCAGAAGGTTATCCCGGACATCGCTACTATGGCGGATGTGAGGTTGTAGACCAAAGCGAGCAAATTGCCATCGACCGCCTAAAGGAAATTTTCGGGTGTGAGTGGGCAAACGTCCAGCCTCACAGTGGTGCTCAGGCTAATGCCGCTGTCTTTCTGGCAGTTCTGAATCCGGGAGACAAGTTCATGGGACTCAATCTTGCCCATGGAGGTCACCTTTCACATGGTTCGCTTGTTAATACTTCCGGCATCATATATACTCCATGCGAATATAACCTGAATTCTGAAACCGGCCGCGTAGACTACGACCAGATGGAAGAAGTAGCCCTTCGCGAACATCCAAAGATGATTATTGGCGGTGGTTCTGCCTACTCACGTGAATGGGATTACAAACGCATGCGTGAAATTGCAGACAAAGTAGGAGCTATCCTGATGATTGACATGGCTCACCCGGCCGGACTCATTGCTGCCGGATTGCTTGACAATCCAGTCAAGTATGCCCATATCGTGACATCTACTACCCACAAAACACTTCGCGGTCCGCGTGGCGGTATCATCATGATGGGCAAGGATTTTCCAAATCCTTGGGGAAAGACCACACCAAAGGGCGTTGTAAAGATGATGTCCCAACTCCTTGACAGTGCTGTATTCCCCGGTATTCAAGGCGGTCCGCTCGAGCATGTCATTGCAGCCAAGGCTGTTGCATTTGGAGAAATTCTTCAGCCCTCATTCAAAGAATACGCTACACAGGTTAAGAAGAATGCCGCAACATTGGCACAGGCACTGATAGAACGTGGCTTCACCATTGTTTCCGGAGGTACTGAC
>JAQXZK010000226.1 GCA_029227175.1 Bacteroidales bacterium
GGACGACGAAGTCCAAAATGCTGGTACCTATTCATACCCTTCAAGTCCATACCGTTTTCTCCTCCAGTAACAGAAAGTGATTTGGCCACCAAGCAACCCTTTCCATTTGTAAATTCAATACAATTGCAGCAATGGATGCACTTATCTTCCCGGACGTATATCACGCCGTTTTCAGTAATTGTAAATGCATTGACAGGGCACTGAACTTCGCAAGCTTTACAGCCAAAGCAATATGCGGTTTTGTTTGCGATTCCTCTTAAGTGGCTAAGGATAAACCTATCCATTTTCGAATATGGCCAATACGTAACAGCATTTTGCGTTTCACCAGAAATCTGGAATTGGAACTCTTGTTTATCGATTAGCTGGGTGTATATATCATCGTTCCTATATACAATTGGGCCAAGAATACTACAGACCTGAAGCCAGTCCTGCCTTTTAGATGTAAAGCTAAAGGATATCTTGTCGTCAGCAATTTTCTCGACTACTCGGTTTCCACCGTTTTGAAGCCCTCGGCCTCCCATTCGAGCCTTCCATCCACCTTGCTCTATAAACTTTTTCACTTCACTATCTGGCTTTGTGGCACGGGCATAGCTTTCAACATTTGAAAGAAGTTCCCTCATCTCATCTGGATAGCAGTCGTTTACAATGCCATCCCACCAAGCAGAAGACATAGGGCATACAATACAGCCAACTCGGAACAGTCCTTTCCGATAAGCTTCGTTAAAAAGAATGCCATTGTGAAGTAAATAAATGAATAACTCGGGCGTTCCCCATTTCAGAATCGGACTGCAATTGATTTGATTAATGTTTTTTGCGCCAACACTAATCTCATCTCTATCAGCTCTTGCGGCACTTTCCTCAGCCCGCACGCCATCAAAAACTACAACTTTAATATTATAGTTTCCAGTTATTTCTCTGAGAAGCAAAATCGTCGGTACTGATTTATGAACAGCGCAGCACCATCTCATTCTTCGTCCCGGAGGACCAAATTCTTCCCAGCTATCTGTTGGCTTCAAGTGACTTTTGGCCTCGTAAAATTTGAGAGATGGCCAGTGTTCTTTTGCCTTTTCTACAGACTGAATTGTGGTAGATAGCTCCATTCCTGTGTTGCTGAAGACCACAGAGAATTCATCTGGGGATAGTGTACGACTGACAAGGTCGAGGAGCACTAAGGAATCCTTTCCTCCGCTAAACGCAACCGCAAAAGCCATACCCTTTTTTTCATATTTATCATGGGTTTTTCTGATGAAATCCATGGATGTTTTCTCAAGACCTAACATCAAGCGTTCGTTCTCACGCCAAAGGGCCTCGATATCGATAGGCTCCAGTTCCAGCCCCTCTCTATAATACTTAATAGTGGGCTTTGTGTAAAATCCGCCACCTGTTGCTTCCGCGACGCAAATGCCGTTTAAGATGTAGCGCCGAATACCTTCGGCCCACAGCAATGGTGCCTTTGTGTCCGGATATGCCCAGTGTTCGTTAAATCCGAAGTAGTCCAGTTCCTCTTTGAACACAGGACGAATCTCTTTTTCAATTTTGCTATTGACAGACAGACGGTAAATGCCGTTTTGACCCGTCCATTCATATCCGTACATAGGTTGACCTCTATTCCAATATGTCGCACTTACTTATTTCCGCGTACATATACTGTTTTATTTTCGTTTGACCATGCGAAACGATAATCGTTCAACGCCTTTGGTAGCGAATAAATCATTTCGCTGTTTTCCAACATCCCTGCATTGCGCAGCTCAAGCCGTAGGTCTTCACCGGGCATGCGCATCGGCAAATCATGGTGTTCCTCCATGAAAAGCGTAACCACATCTGGGAAAGTTTGGAGTGGAGAATCTATTGGGACAAATGCAGCGGCAAGTGTATCGTGCGACTGGTTCAAATCTGGAGATATGGATTTGAAGCCGATAGAGGGATACTTGTCCAGCACTTCTTGCAATAGAAGGAGCGTCCAATCCAACCCCTGCGGCAATGTTGGCAATGTTGACAGCCACGCCACATTAATATCTCTTGGTATGACATACGCCACGTTTGCCTTACGGAACAGGCCATCCAATCGGCCGTGCATCCGCATGCACCAAGCTTCATCAATCCCTAATGACTCGCTCAAAAGATAGCGGCCTGAATCATAAATAAGGAAAGTGTTGGATGAGCCAAGCTGTAGAAGCTGACCGATACTGCCATAGGTGAGCATGGTCTTCTGAAGATAGTCCTTTGCGTCAGAGACATACAGAAGACCACCATTGCTTCTGGCAAGATG
>JAQXZK010000227.1 GCA_029227175.1 Bacteroidales bacterium
TGACTGCTTCAACGAACGAACTGCGGGGTGTCGTGCAGAAAGTGACCGACGAGGTGAACGAGTCCGCCTCCCCAGTACTATGTCCAGTAGTTCACTTCCAGTTCATTCTGACAGATACATCGACAAATCAAACACACATCAAATGTATATGATGTATGGATGTTCTTGAATAAAAAGTCTGTACCTATAACCTTTCTGAACGGTTAAGCAAAGAGCAGACTCGGTCTATTTTTTCTTCGGTAGTAATATTGGCATCAATCCAGTGAATGGTAATGCCTCGACGTTCCATCCCCCTGAACCAAGTCATTTGTCTTTTGGCAAATTGGTGAATGGCTATTTCTAATTGGGTAAACATCTCCTTGAAACTGAGTTGCCCGATTACGTGAAGTGTGAGGTATTTGTACTCTAATCCGTAGTAAATAAGGTCGTCCGGATGTACACCGTGTCGGATGAGAGTTTTTATTTCTTTCAGCATGCCATCTTCCAAACGTTGTTTGAGCCGTTTGGTTATTTTTTCGCGACGTAACTCTCTGTCAATGTTAATACCGATTACCAGACTGTTCAGTGAAGGAAAACTTCTTTGTTCGGCATCAAGATGACTGTAGTATTCTTCAATCTCAATGGCTCTTATGGCTCGTCGAGTGGTGTCTACATCGGTATTGTTGTGCAGGATTTTATATTGTCTCAGGATGGTTGTCAGTTCGGTCAGACTCTTATCGGCTAAGGACGCTCTTAATTCCGGGTTCTGTGGCACGTCAAAAAGCCGATAGCCCCGTAGTACAGATTCCAGATACATACCGGTTCCTCCACAGACAATCGGCAATTTACCACGTTGCTTGATGTCTTCGTATGCATGCAGAAAATCCCTTTGATATTCAAACACGTTGTATTTATATCCAGGGTCTACGATGTCTATCAAGTGATAGGGAATGTGTTTACCGTTTACGACATAGTCTTCAAGGTCTTTCCCCGTGCCTAAATCCATGCCTCGATATACCTGTCGTGAGTCGGCACTGATAATTTCAGTGTCTAATTTGTTGGCTAATGCTGCAGCAAAAGGAGTTTTCCCGGATGCTGTCGGGCCAAGGATGGCTATTAAGTCGTATAGAGGCATGACGATTAGTGTTGCGTATGGGCCGGTTTCCTTTTTTTCCCGGACAAATACTTGTGACGGATAAGGAAGTCGTCGGTGATTTCCCTTATTTTATAAAAATTCTCGGTAAGCGGTTGTCGGTAAAGGAAAATAGGGTGTCCTGCACCTTCAAACAGGTTCAGTTGGCATTCCACCCCATGATGTTGCAATGTGTCTTGAAAAGCCTTTGCTACGCTTACGGGCACATAATGGTCCTTGGTCCCTAATAAGAAAAGGGTGGGGGGAGTATTGCTACTGACATTATATAAGGGTGCAATCTCCTTGTATCTGGCAGCCAATGCTTGAAAGCCAAAACCGTGCAGTGGGTTGTCAACTACAGGGTAATTCAATATCATAAGATTCGGACAGTACGGTGCGACTTTTGTGCCCGTTGTCCCGATAGTGCCGACAGAAGAAGCCAGATGTCCTCCTGCGGATGCTCCTGAGGTGGCTATGCGTTGAGGGTCTATTCCTAATTCCCGGGCATGTCCCCTTAACCAGATGATGACATCCTTGGCATCTTCGACACACTCAAAAGGAGTAGTCTTATGGATGGAGGCGATGCGATAGTCGGCAGAAACGGCTACCATACCCTTGCTCGCATAATAGGCACACTCCCTGTAAAACTGAATGGGTGTTCCGTATGTCCATCCTCCTCCAAAGAAATAGACGATAGCCGGTCTGGCTTTCTTCTGCTTTCCCTCCGGGTGAAAGATGTGCAGACAGAGAGAGTCTCCATTGGCTAAAGTCTTGTATTTGACGATGTCAGGATTGAAACTCTGTTTCGCCGGTTTGAGAATAGTCTTAAGTTTTTCAAACCATACGGTTGCCATCTTTTCGCCACCCGAAGCATTGGGGTGTACTTTGTCGTGAACAGTATCTTTTGTCCAGTCAAAACCTTTTGCCTGATTGACTACATATATGCGTTCGTTTTCCCGATTGGAAAATTCAGCTTCAATCTGTCTGTTCAGTTCTGGAATGTATGAGTACTTGGGCAGTTTTCCGCTGGTGACAACTTGTGCAATGATAATGTGTGCCTGTGGATTGATAGCATGTATTTTCCGAATGATGGAGCGATAGGCAGACATCATGGACGGAATCGGTTTTTCTTCGACAAAGTGGTTGTGTCCTGCATGAAGAAGCACTATATCAGCCGGGAATTGATGATACAGGCTGTCAATGCTCTTGTCCAGAAACTCTACCGTATGTCCGCTAAATCCGCAATGGTTTAGCGTGCCTATGCGACATTTGCTTTGCCGGGAACCAATGAAGTCAAATTCATATCCGGCGCTGAAGAGTTTCTGCCATAATGGGAACAGATAGCAAGTAAAGAAGTCTCCTCCTTCGGTTATAGAGTCTCCTAATCCTAAAATGGTAAATCGTTGCTGGTAGGGGGAGTTATTGTCTTTGGGAGTTGCTGCAAACAGCAGGGAGTATGAGGTAAGGCAAGTCAGGATTAGTGAAATGAGTCTGTTTTTCATGTTCGGAGTCTTCGTGGATGTACTTGAAATAATCATCGCTGTCGAAAGTCGTAGACTTCAGACAGCGATGAAAAACTTTTACGCGTTACCGATTTTTGAATTAGTAATTTTCAGCATGAACCTCAAAGTATGCTTGTGCATGGTCACAAGTCGGACATACTTCTGGAGCTTTGGTGCCAACAACAATGTGGCCACAGTTGCGACATTCCCAAACTTTTACTTCACTCTTTTCAAATACTTGTGCAGTCTCAACATTCTTGAGCAGAGCACGGTAACGTTCTTCGTGCGCCTTTTCAATAGCAGCTACCAGACGGAATTTTTCAGCAAGTTCAGTGAAACCTTCCTCTTCTGCTGTCTTAGCAAAGCCATCATACATGTCTGTCCATTCATAGTTCTCTCCAGCAGCGGCAGCAGCCAAGTTTTCTGCTGTAGATCCGATACCTTCAAGTTCTTTGAACCACATCTTGGCATGTTCTTTTTCGTTGTCAGCTGTTTTCAGAAAAAGAGCAGAGATTTGTTCAAATCCTTCTTTCTTCGCTTTTGATGCGAAGTAAGTATACTTGTTTCGTGCTTGTGATTCGCCTGCAAATGCAGCTTCGAGATTCTTTTCTGTTTGCGTTCCTGCGTACTTGTTTGCCATAGTTTTTTAATTTTAAATGTAAAATAATGTTTATATGTTTTCTTTATGCGTCATGATGTCAAGCACCATGCGGTCTGTTTCGTTCATTCCGTCAGAACCTATTCGTGTCATGTTGAGAATAGACTTGTCTACATCTTCTTCAATGAGTCCTTCAACAGAACTTACATGCTTATTCTGTATTGCCAGCATGGCTGATAGCACTGCAGTTGAGACTCCGCTGCTGACTTTCAGGGCGCACGACGGTTTGGCTCCGTCGCATACCATTCCGGCGAGATTGGCAATCATATTTTTGACCGAGTAGGTCACTTGTTCATAGGAGCCCCCCATCAGGTAGGTTATTCCGCAACTGGAGCCGGTAGAAGCAACTACACACCCGCAAAGAGCCGAGAGTTTGCCGAGGCTTTGTTTGATGTAGATAGCTGTGAGGTGCGACAGCATCAAGGCTCTGGTCAGTTCTTCTTCGGTGTTATGGTTTTCTTCGGCAAAGACAACAACCGGCATGGTGGCAGCAATACCTTGATTGCCGGAACCTGAGTTGGACATGACCGGAATGAGTGCTCCGGCCATACGTGCGTCGCAGGCTGATGAAGTGGCCGAGAGGATGTGTGAGAACATGGATTCTCCCATAATACCTCGTCCCAATGGGCGTGAAAGTGTCTTGCCAAGCCCGTGACCATAGTTCCCAAGCAAGGCTTGATGGGATGCCGCTTCGTTTAGTTTACGTGCTTCGTTGATGAACTCAATTTCTTCGAGTGGAGCTGTTGTGGCAAATTCGAAAACAGTCCGAAGACTTAAATACGGGTTGGAATTGTTTTCCTTGTCAGTCTTCTCACTTGTCTGCCGCTCATCCAATAATACATGATTGTTTCTTGACTCGTAGACAAAACGTGTGTGGTCTCCTGCAATGATTGTTGTAGCTGTGTCTTCGTGTGCTTGAACTGTAACTTCTATATACAGCTTGTCACATTCACCTTCTTTCAACGAAACCTCAATGCGTTTTTCGTTGATGTAGTCTTTCCCTTGTTCAACCGAATGAGGAGTAACGTCACGCAGGACCTCCAGTTTGTATGTGCTTTTCCCGACTAAAGCCCCAAGTGCGATGGCGATGGGAAGCCCGGCCATACCAGTACCGGGAATGCCAACACCCATTGCATTTTTCAGCATGTTACCCGATAGCTTGACTTTGATACTTTCGGGCATTGTGCCTAATATTTCTTTGGCTCTGGCCACACAAAGAGCGACGGCAATAGGTTCAGTGCATCCTATGGCCGGTACAACTTCACGCTGTACAAGGTCTACGATTTGTTTTCTAAGCTCTTTGGCTATCATTGAAGGTACTTTGCTCAATTGTTTTTGCAAAAATAGCAAATAAAAATACACTGACGCTCTTTTTTGTCTTTTTTTTCTCTGCTGTATATGGCTATAATAAGGGTAGATGTCGTGAAATCATGTAAAATATCCACGCAGACACAGGGTTACACAAAAAGTTTCTATATATTTGCCCATAAATATTGTCAGTTGCCAGACAATGTGAGTTCTTTTGAAGAAATAACACATGTTTTTTAATAAACATCCATATAAATGAAAGGAATCGTATTAGCAGGCGGTAGTGGCACCCGCCTTTACCCGATTACAAAGGGAATCAGCAAGCAGTTGATGCCAATCTATGACAAACCTATGGTGTATTATCCGATCAGTGTGCTGATGCTTGCCGGTATTCGTGAAATTCTTATTATCTCTACACCATACGATTTGCCTGGTTTTAAGAGATTGCTTGGTGACGGTTCGGACTATGGTGTAGAATTTACGTATGCCGAACAACCTTCTCCAGACGGACTTGCTCAGGCGTTTACCATAGGAAAGGATTTTATTGGCGATGACAGCGCGTGCCTTGTTTTGGGCGATAATATCTTCCATGGTTCAGGATTCACAGGAATGTTGCAGGAGGCAGTCCGCACGGCTGAGGTGGAGAAGAAAGCTACGGTTTTTGGCTATTGGGTCAGCGACCCAGAGCGTTATGGCGTGGCTGAATTTGATCAGGCAGGCAATTGTCTCTCTATTGAAGAGAAACCGGCCAAGCCCAAGAGTAACTATGCTGTGGTGGGTTTATATTTTTATCCCAACAAGGTGGTAGATGTTGCGGCAAACATAAAACCATCGGCTCGTGGTGAATATGAGATTACAACTATTAATCAGAAATTCCTTGAGGATGGTGAGTTGAGGGTGCAGACCCTCGGCCGCGGTTTTGCATGGCTTGACACCGGCACTCATGATTCTCTCTCTGAAGCATCTACTTATATTGAAGTGCTTGAAAAACGACAGGGGCTCAAGATAGCCTGTCTGGAAGGCATAGCCTACCGTCGGGGGTGGATTAGCGAGGAGCGAATGCGTGAACTGGCTCAGCCTATGTTGAAGAATCAATATGGCCAGTACTTGTTGAAGGTCATTGATGAAGTAAAGGAAACAGGAAAACCGAATTTAGAATATTAGTTTTTTATAGATGAAGAATATTGTCATTACCGGCGGTGCCGGTTTCATTGGTTCACATGTCGTGCGACTCTTTGTGAACAAGTATCCCGAGTATAATATCATCAATCTTGACAAGTTGACCTATGCCGGTAACTTGTCCAATCTTAAGGACATCGAGTCAAAGCCAAACTATAAATTCGTCAAGATGGACATTTGCGACTTCGATGCCTTCTACCGGTTGATGCAGGATGAACAAGTTGACGGCATCATCCACCTGGCAGCCGAAAGTCATGTTGATAGAAGTATCAAGGACCCGTTCACGTTTGCACGTACCAATGTGATGGGAACCCTTTCTCTGCTTCAGGCTGCCAAACTTTATTGGGAGTCTTTGCTGGAGAAGTATGAGGGCAAGCGCTTCTACCACATCTCGACCGACGAGGTTTATGGCGCACTTGAAATGACCCATCCGGAGGGTATCAAGCCTCCTTTCACAACAACGGCGTCCAGTTCAGAACATCACCTGGCCTACGGTGAGGACTTCTTTTATGAGACAACGAAGTATAATCCTCATAGTCCGTATTCTGCTTCAAAAGCAAGCAGTGACCACTTTGTGCGTGCCTTCCACGATACTTATGGCATGCCAACTATCGTGACAAACTGTTCGAACAACTATGGTCCTTACCAATTCCCCGAGAAACTGATACCGCTTTTTATCAATAACATTCGCCACCGCAAGCCGTTGCCTGTCTATGGCAAGGGTGAGAACGTACGCGACTGGCTGTATGTCGTAGACCATGCACGTGCCATTGACCTCATTTTCCACAAAGGAACGATTGCCGAGACCTATAATATCGGCGGCTTCAACGAGTGGAAGAATATCGACATCATCAAGACGGTCATCAAGACGGTCGATCGCTTGCTTGGTCGTCCGGAGGGAGCAGACCTCGACCTCATCACCTACGTCACCGACCGATTGGGCCATGACGCACGTTATGCCATCGACTCTACGAAACTACAGAAAGAACTTGGTTGGGAACCCAGCCTTCAGTTTGAGGAGGGGATTGAGAAAACCGTGAAGTGGTATTTGGACAATGAGGAGTGGATGGACAATGTGACGTCCGGTGATTATGAGAAATATTACGAGGAAACATACAAGCAGCTAGCCGGCCGATGAAAAACAGTTGCACAAAGGTATTCAAGAGAATATACAAATGTGCGCCCGAGGGTGTGTCTTTTTGCCCGCAGCGAGTCGTTCTCGTAGGAGCCCATTCTGACTACGGATTGGGAAAGAGTACGGGCTTCGCATTAGACAAGGGCATTCAGCTTGCTTATAGGAAAAAGACAAACGGGGTTGTCGAGTTGAGGTCTTTGCAGTTTGACAAGCGGGCGCAATGGCACGTGTTGCAGACACCGGACAAGCAGAACGACTGGGCAGACTATCTTCGGGGAGCAACCCTTGCCCTTATTAAAAGGTATAAGTTGAAGGTTGGACTGAGTGGAGTCATCGAAGGCAGTCTGCCCATCGGGGGATTGTCTTCCTCTGCTGCTGTAACCATCTCCTTTCTGGCAGCATTAGCCAAGGTCAACGAAGTCACCCTTTCCAGGCGGGAGATTGTGGACATGGCTCTGGAGGCTGAACGGGATTATGTCGGTGTGAATGTTGGCAAGAACGACCAGGCATGCGAGGTGTATTCTCGGAAAGGACACATGATTTATGTCGACAACAAATACGATTCTTTCGAACTTATTCCAACCAGTCTGCGGATGAAGCCCTACAAGATTGCCGTCTTCTTCAGCGGATTGGAGCGTAATCTCTCGGGCACCAACCTCAACATGCGTGTCGATGAACTGCGTAGCGCAGCTTACGCCTTAAAGGCTTATGCCGGTATGGAGTATGGCAAGTACAAGGAGACCAACCTTCGCGACGTGCCACGTTCTATTTATGATGACTATAAGCATCTTTTGCCTGAGACATGGCGTAAACGTGCGGAACACTGGTATACCGAGCAGACTCGTGTAGAGATGGCGGCAGAGGCTTGGCGCAGAGGAGACATTGAGACCTATGGCCGGTTGTCGTTTGAAAGCGGTGCCTCTTCCATCAACAATTGGGAAACAGGATGCCCGGAACTCAAGACTCTTTATGACATCATGACCCATACCGAGGGCATTTATGGTGGCCGTTTCAGTGGGGCGGGTTTCAAAGGTTGCTGTGTGGCGCTGATAAATCCGGATTATGAGCAACAAATCACGGAACAGGTTACGCGCGAATACCTCCAAGTGTTTCCGGAACTTACCGGCAAGTATAAATGTCTTTGCTGCGAAACCTCCGATGGCTTGAAACTTTAGTTTTGTTTGGAAGAAGGTAATTACCAATAGTCAGTAACCCAAAGATGTCAAATCAAGATAATTGGTACGCAAAGTACGAGGCTGTCAAGCAACACGTGATGACTAACGGCCACTTTCCCAATAAGCATACGAAGTTGTGCAACTGGGTGAAGTACCAGCGCAAACGGCTAAAAATGGGACAGATGTCGGAAGAACAAGAGAAGTTGTTTCTGGAGTTGTCGGAACTGCGTTCCTTTGAACACACCGGTGGAAGAAAAAAGAAGGAGTCAACAGATACTGCCTTCTGGGGAGAACTGTGGGGGAACAATAAATAACAATAAATACTCAATAATCTTGACCAAACATACATTTGTCCTAAATCTTAATGACTAATATACGGCACTTTAAAAAGTTCCGTTAGGGAGAAAATGTGTGGCCTAATTGACGTTTTTCCTTTTTTTCCTAAAAAGCGCCCTAAAACGTGCTTTAGGATAAGAAAATGGCATAGTTTATGGGGCTTTTCGCTAAGATGCCTGAGCGAACTGCCGTTGCAGTCCCTTTTCGAGGACATGGCGGACTCTGTCGGGGCTGCGTGCAGGCTTGCTCCTATAGGGCTATGTATTGTTTCTGTGGCCTTTTTGGGGGGTGAATGTAACCTTGTAACCTGTGCTTAGGGCTACATTTCATATTAAGAAATAAAAACGACAATACAGCTGGCGAGTACAACAGGGAAAGTTTAAACGGGCAAATAGGTCTATCGTCTGTCTTCTTTCCCTTGTCGCAACCCAATTATAATATTACGGATAGAGGCAAAGATGCTGCACTGTCCGATGACGATGACGATGTCGTGACGATAGATTCCATAAGAGATAATCATGAGTGAACCGGTGAGTGCAATGTACCAGAAAGTGAGTGGTAAGTCGGAGGTGTGGTGACGAACGCCGTGAAGCCATTGGTAAATGAAGCGGAACTTGAAGATTACTTGTCCCAGAGTTCCCCAGACGAGTATGTAGAGCGGTATGTCTGTATTGTGCAGGAAGTCGGCCACAAAACGTGGGATATCATGGAGTACATAGAACAGGCTGACGAGGGGAAGGGCAGGTAGCAGGAATGACAGCCATCGAGGAAGATGGCGATAGACACCTTTAATCTTCAGATTCCACAGGTATATGTAAAAAGAAAGAAATTCCCCGAAGACGATAGCAAAATCATTGCGCATACATCCGTAGACGCAAAGCAGTATGGACCCGATGACGGAGAAAATCCAGAAGAGCGTGGGCGATTCTATCCTGCGGGAACGCTCAGACTGAACCCATTGCACAAGGATGCGGGATGTGTAGAAAAATTGCGCGAGCAGACCAATACACAGTATAAGAGCGTTCATGGGTATGGGAAAGCGGACAGAGAGGGTGTGTGTGAACTGTCAGGCGCTCTATGCTTTCATCAGTTCGTCTAGCTGTTGCTGTCGTTCGGCATCCCAATAGCCACAGTCGAGTTCGAGAAACTGAGAGGTATAAGGGATCGTGAGTGGAGTCTTGATAATGACAATGCGATACAGCTTGCTGGCTTCGTCAAGCCGCTTGATGAGGTCTTCGTGCTTCATGGCTTGAGCCTGACTGCCACAGATTTCGTTGACGGCCTGACGGATACGGTCTATGCCGGGAACCAGTGTCTCGGTAATGACGTCAAATTCGCGGTCATGATAGATGTGCGCGAAAACATGTGGCATGTCATCGATAAGTTGCTTGACATCGGCAAGTGTCTCTTCGAAGGAGGCCTCTGTGTAGAGCGTGTCAATGCCGGGTGCGCTTTGTTGGGGATAGGCCATGTCGGTGATGACAATCCAGTTGCGATGTCCCAATAGGGGAAGGTTCTCCTTCAAATAGGTTTTTATCGGGTTTTCCATGACGAAATATGTTTGTTAGAGGTTGATGCGTAGGGGAATACGTGAGAAACGATGATGGGGGGAAAGGAGGTGCGAGAAAGGCGGTTATTGACGCGTGGTGATGTGAAAACAGCCTTGCTTGAGTTCGTACTTGATATAGCAGACATCCTGCTTGCGCAGGTCTCGGAGCACTTCGCTGAGGACCATCTTCAGGGTGTCGCTGCCCACTTCCTGCATGGGGCGGCCGTTTTTATCGGGCACTTGCTGGAAACGTTTCCAACTTATGTCGAAGGTTGTGCCGTAGAAGTGGGCCGAGTTGAGACTTGCGTTGGTGTTACGCTTGCGCAGGTTATGGACGTCTTCGCGGGTGCGGGTGACACTGGTGACGGTAACCTTGTATGGATTCAGTCCTTTATTCTCCAGAGAGTCGAGGAAGTTCTGTCCGATGGCGTCTAACAGGTTGCATGCTCCCGGCACGAGGAATGGGATGGAATGGGTGAGTTCATCGACCACATAAAGGTCGCAGGTCTTGATTTCCTTGAGTTTCTTAGTCATCTCTTCGGCTTCTTCCCGGGTTGAGATAGGGGTGATACCGTATTTGTGGGCTGCCGTAAGCTGAAGGTCGTTGATGTCGCCAAATACTTTCTTGTAACTCCAGACCCCATGGATGTTACGGGGATTGTTCATCTTCATGCTCTTGTCACGCTGGCAAGCGAAGAATGTGCAGGAAAAAAGAAGTAGAAAAATGGCAAAACGCAGTGTCTGATTCATGAGTTGTATCGGGTTGTTGTTTATAAAGGATAGTTCTTAATCAAGACAAAGGTAGTCCAAACTCGTGAATTTACCTCGCTAATTCGCTATGTTTTTGTAATTTTGCAGCCAAAAAGAAACAAATCACCATACATCCAGCATTATGAGCCGATATTTCATCCGACTGGCATACGACGGGACAGCCTATCACGGTTGGCAGATTCAGCCCAACGGAAACAGCGTACAGGAAGAACTGAATAAAGCTCTTTCCTTGCTGTTGCGCGAAGAAATAGGGGTGACAGGTGCCGGTCGCACAGACGCCGGGGTGCATGCCAAGATGATGGTTGCACACTTTGACTGTGAAACGCAGTTTGATGCGGTGTATTTGACAGATAAACTAAATAGGCTGCTGCCTCCAGACATTCGTATATTCGACATAAAGCCGGTACACGAGGGAGCGCACGCCAGATTTGACGCCACGTCACGAACCTATCAGTATTTTGTCACGACAGCTAAGCCTCTCTACAATCGCGGTTACGTCTGTAGGTTGTATCAGGAGCCGGACTACCAGCTGATGAACGAGGCTGCCGCAATGCTCTTTGACTATGAGGACTTTACCAGTTTTAGTAAGCTGCATACGGACGTAAAGACCAATAACTGTCGAATCATGAAGGCGGAATGGACGCAGCTGGACAACGAGACATGGGTGTTCACCATTCGTGCCGACCGTTTTTTGCGCAACATGGTAAGAGCCATTGTGGGGACACTTATCGAGGTGGGGCGGCATAAGTTGACGCCGGAGGGCTTTCGGCGCGTGATTGAGCAGAAAGATCGTTGTAAGGCCGGCTCTTCCATGCCGGGATGTGCATTGTTTCTGACAGACATCACCTATCCTTATTGATTATAACTAAACAATGTTTTTATGTGGCTGATATTAGCTTTTCTTTCGGCTGCCCTATTGGGCTTCTATGATGTGTTCAAGAAACAGTCGCTCAAGGACAATGCCGTTTTGCCGGTGCTTTTCTTAAACACCATTTTTTGCAGCCTGATATTCATGCCGTTTATTCTCGTCTCGAGAATGGCTCCCTGGCTGCTGGAGAAAACGGTGTGTTATCTGCCCGAGGTGGAGTGGAGGGTTCATGGGTTCATCCTTTTGAAGTCTTTTATCGTGCTCTCTTCGTGGATATTCGGTTACTTTGGCATGAAGCACCTTCCCCTCACAATTGTGGGGCCCATCAATGCCACACGCCCTGTCATGGTACTTGTCGGAGCCTTGCTGCTTTTTGGCGAGCACCTGAATCTATATCAGTGGATAGGTGTCATACTAGCCGTTCTCTCGTTCTTCATGTTGAGCCGTAGCGGAAAGGCTGAGGGCATTGACTTCAAGCACAATCGATGGATATTCTTCATTGTTCTGAGTGCAGTCATGGGGGCTGTAAGCGGATTGTATGATAAATACCTCATGCGTCAGTTCCCGCCCATGGTGGTGCAGGCTTGGTATAATCTCTATCAGGTCTTTATCATGTGTCCGCTTATCCTGTTGCTGTGGTATCCCAGGCGTAAGCAGGGAACACCCTTCAAATGGAAGAACTCCATACTCCTTATCTCGATTTTCCTGAGCATAGCCGATATGGCCTATTTCTATTCGCTCAGTCAGCCTGATTCTATGATATCGGTTGTTAGCATGGTGCGACGAGGCAGTGTGGTGGTCAGTTTCGCCTTTGGCGCATTGGCGTTCCGTGAAAAGAATTTAAAAAGCAAGGCAGTCGACTTGATATTGGTACTTATTGGAATGTTCTTCTTATATTTGGGAAGTCATTCGTAAAATAAAGGTCAAAACAAAATGAAACGCACATTCCTTATATGGTTTCTCATGTCGTGGTGCATGGGTGCTGTATGTGCCAAGCAGCATATCAGAGATGTTTTCAAGGCTATGCCAGACTCCATCATGCCACTTCTAACATCCAACGACAGGGCCGACTTCATAGATTTTATGGATAGCAAAATGAAGGCTGTTGTGACCAATAAATTAGAAGGTAAATCGGAAATGACGGTGTTAGGCGATGACTTCCTCTCTATTGAGATGAGCAGTCAGTCCACTTGGCAGATGAAATTGCTGGCTACGAGCGACACAACTTCGGTACTTTGTGTTGTCCGCACCGTAAAGGCAACAGAGGCCGACAGTAATATTACGTTCTATAACCCTGTGACATGGGAAGAACTCGATGCGAAGACATTCCTCCCCTTTATCGCAGCCATACAGCCGGATGAACTGGAGTCGGGTATGCTGAATATTATATTCCGTCAGGCTGAACTCATGGCAGACAAGAGTCAGATACGTTTTACAACCAGAATGTTCAAGAAAGAACAGTTGGAAAGTGGGGATGAACAATTGAATCCGGTTTCCCGGGTCATGCTCTGTGAATGGAGAAATACCCGTTTTGAAGTGGTAGACACCCCCAATGAATAATCATAATCCAGCCAAACACGATGAACAGTAAGAAAATCCGCCAATACGTAGGCATAATTGTAGCCTTACTGTCTTATTACCTGATTCAT
Organism: Bacteroidales bacterium; assembly: GCA_029227175.1. GTDB lineage: Bacteria > Bacteroidota > Bacteroidia > Bacteroidales > Bacteroidaceae > Bacteroides. The sequence continues at coordinate 13,242 of JAQXZK010000227.1, forward strand.
GAGGGAGCGCATCTTGTTTATGCACTTAGTACGGGTACGTTCAAGACAATCAACCTGATGGGCTTCGTGGGCGTACAGATAGTTGCCGATATAGACCGGATGACCTCTACGCAAGTGGGGTGGTTTTGTCTGGTAGCTCCCCTTGCCACATTAGTCACCGCCATTGTCTTGGTTCTCGCTACCAAGAGAATCTGTACCTTCAAGAGTCCGCTTCTCCGTGCCGTCATGTATTATGTCACGTTGATTATGCTGTTCCTTGACCCCGTTTACTTGAGTGTGCTGTACAAGTTTGTAGGTGGGGGAGACATGAACGGCATTTCATTGCTCGTGCCCGAATTGGCCGCACGCATTTCGTTCGGAATCTTGTTCCTCCTCAACTTGCTCGTTTTCGTCTTGATCCGCTGACGAAGTCAGTCGGGAAGAGATCTTCTTTTTGGGAGTAAGTCCGAGACCACGCAGTTTCTCTGCTTGGCTGATGACGCTTTGACTGCTGGTTGTGAGCTGGTTAAGCGCTTCATCATAGTCCTTGTTGAGTGAGTTTATCTTGTCGCCCAAGGCTGTGAACTTCTCGCCAAAAGCCGCTATTTTTTCGTAAAGCAATGTTCCTCGATGAATGATTTCCTGGATATTGCGAATTCTGTTTTCCCTCTTCCACAAGTCCAAGGAAAGTCGCAAGGCTGAAATGAGGTTGGTGGGACTCATGATTACGACCTTCTTGTTGTAGGCATATTCCCACAAGGTGTTGTCCTGCTGTATGGCAAGCAGATAGGCTGCCTCATTGGGGATAAACATCATGACAAAATCGGGTGACTTGATATCATATCGCGAATAGTCTTTCTGGCTGAGCAGGTCAATCTGTCCGCGGATAGATTGTAGGTGTGCTTTGAGATGTCGGGCTTTCTCTTCGGGATGATCTGTGCCTGTATAGGCCATATAAGCCGTGAGCGATACTTTGCTGTCAATGATTACTTCACGGTTGTCGGGATAGCGTACGATGACATCGGGTTGCATCCGCTGTCCGCTCTCCTCGTTGACTATTTTATTGCCCTTGTCATCTTGCAGAAATTCCTGGAGGAAATAATGCTCTCCTTTTTGCAGTCCGGAAGCCTCCAATATGCGCTCAAGAATCATCTCTCCCCAGTTGCCTTGGATTTTATTCTCTCCTTTGAGGGCTTTTGTCAGATTGTCGGCATCCTGGCTGAGTCGTGTGTTCATCTCGGCCAGGGTCTTGAGTTCCTTACTCAGGGAGAAGCGTTCCTTGGCTTCCTCGCTATAGGCTTGTTCAAATTTGGTCCGGAAGTCTTTCAGGTCGTTTCCTAACGGATTCAGCAAGGCAGTCAGTTTCTCTGCGTTGAGGCGGGTGAAGTCCTCGGCTTTGGCAGCAAAGATACGGTTTGAGAGGTTCTCAAACTCGCTTTGCATCTGTTGGTCGTGTTTGGCTTGTTCGGCTTGTATGAATTTTATCTGTTCTTTACACGCTTGCTGAATCTGTTCGACATACTCCTTGTTTGATTGTTTCAGCTGGTCAATACGTTCGTCATAAGACTGCTGAACTTTTTCCAGCGCGTCTTTACTTTCTGCCTGCATCTCTTGCATACGACTGTTCTGTGCAAGGAGTTGTTCGCGCAGTTGTTTTTCCACGATTTGCTGTGCGCTTACTTTGCTTCTGCAAAGCAGATAACCCAGGAGAATGCCTGCTGCTAACGCAAGGACAACATAAACAGTTTCCAGGTACATAGTGTTTTAGGAGAGAGAGTTTATTCCGTGAGAATCTCGTTACCGTCTTCTGTAATAAGAATCATGCTTTCCCATTGTGCCGATGGTTTCCCGTCTTCCGTATATACGGTCCAGTCGTCTCCTTCTTCCATACAGATTTCCTTTTTGCCCATGTTTATCATAGGCTCAATGGTAAAGGTCATTCCGGGAAGGAGAACAATACCGCTCCCACGGTGTCCGTAGTGGGTAACCTCGGGCTCTTCGTGGAATTTCACGCCCACTCCATGCCCGCAATATTCGCGTACAACACTGTATCCGTTCTTTTCGGCATGCTCTTGTATGGTAGCTCCGATGTCGCCCAAGTGCGCCCAAGGCTGTGCAGCTTGTATGCCTAAGTCTCTACATTCGCGGGTCACTTCAACCAAACGTTTCCATTCTGGACTGACCTCACCGATTAGAAACATACGCGATGCGTCGGAATAGTAACCGTTATAGATGGTCGATACGTCCACATTGACGATGTCGCCACTTTGCAGTACTTGTCTCGGATTGGGTATGCCGTGGCAGACTACGTCATTCACGCTGGTGCATACACACTTCGGGAAGCCTTCGTACAGGAAATCGGCGGGAATAGCGTCGTGGTCGGTGGTAAAGGCGTAGACCATGTGGTCAATGTCGGCGGTTGTCATTCCTTCGCATATCTCGCCTGCCAGATAGTCGAGCAATGCCGTATTGATTTTGGCGCTTGCTCTGATACCGGCCAATTGCTGGGGAGTGCGTAGAAGGTTGCGTTGGGGTAGTCGGGCTCCTGCACGTTTCAGTTGTTTGATTTTCTCCTCTATCTCTTCCGGATAGCTTTTCGGAGTAAATCTTATGTCATTATTGAATCTTTTCACTGGTTTTTTGTTTGATGAGTAGACGTTTGAAATCAGCAGGATAGGGAGTCTCAAAATGGAGTCTCTCTCCGGTTACCGGATGTCTGAAACACAGTTTGAAGGCGTGTAGGCAAAGACGGTTGAGGGGGTTCAGGTCTTCAAAGCCATATCGCCCATCTCCCACCACAGGGTGTCCGAGGTCTTGCATGTGTACGCGAATCTGATTCTTACGGCCTGTTTCGAGTATCAGTTCTACCAGTGAGAAGCCATTTCCTCGTTTGATGGTGCGATAATGTGTGACAGATTCTTTTCCTCCGTCGTTGACAGGACTTGATGCCACATAAAGCGTCTTGTCTGTCAGCCAGGAGCGTACAATACCGTTGTCTCGTTCCATTTCCCCGGCAACGACAGCCACATACCGGCGGTCGGTTACGATATTGTGCCAGTTATCACGCAGCGTGTGCTGTGTCTGTTCGTCTTTGGCAAACATCATGATGCCGGAGGTATCACGGTCGAGCCTGTGCACTACATATACTTGGTTTCTTTTATTTTTTCTTCCAAGGTATTCATTGAGAATGTGCATGGCTGTGCGTTCTTTCTGCCGCTCGGTGCTGACAGAGAGCAGTCCTTCTTTCTTTTCTACAACGATGAGATAAGCGTCTTCGTAGATAATCTTGAGCAGATTATGGTGAAATTCGTGTTTGCCTTTTTCTCTGCTGATTTGTACCTTCATACCCGGTTTGAGCGGGAAGTTGTATTGTGTAATAATGGTGTTGTCAACGTGGACGATTCGTTTCTGCAGCAATGATTTCAGTTTGGTGCGACTGGCCTGTGGCATCACGGAAGATAGAAACTCCATCAGTTCCATCGGTTCGTGAACATTGTAGTTCGTGAACTTGGACTGGGCACGTGCGTAATTGTTTTTCATACGGAAAGAGAGTTCTTTTTAGTCTTTCAATTTGAGTTGTACCACGTTCTCGACGTGGTGTGTCTGTGGAAACATGTCGACCGGCTGGATAGCAGTCACGCGATACTTGGCGTCAAGCAGTTGAAGGTCTCGTGCCTGTGTTGCGGGATTACAACTCACGTATACGATACGTTGAGGCTCTGCGTTCAGAATGACATTCACCACGTCTTCGTGCATGCCGGCGCGAGGCGGGTCAGTAATAATGACATCAGGCTTCCCGTGTTTCTTTACAAATGCTTCGGTCAGTATGTCTTTCATATCGCCGGCGTAGAACAGTGTGTTGCGGATGTCGTTGATGTCAGAATTTACCTTGGCGTCTTCAATAGCCTCGGGTACATATTCTATGCCGATGACTCTTTCTGCCTGACGAGCCACGAAATTGGCGATAGTACCAGTACCGGTGTAAAGGTCGTAGACAAGTTCCTTTCCGGTCAGTTCGGCAAAGTTCCGGGCTACTTTGTAGAGTTCGTATGCCTGCCTTGAATTTGTCTGGTAGAATGACTTGGGCCCGATCTTGAAACGCAGTCCTTCCATCTCTTCGAAGATGTGGTCGTTTCCTTTGAATGTGATGACGTCGAGGTCGGTAATCGTGTCGTTGCACTTGTTATTCACCACATAGAGCAGTGAGGTTATTTCAGGGAATGTATCGCCCACATATTGCAGCAGTTCCATGAAGCGCTTCATCTCGTCGTTGTTGGATATGCGCGAAATGAGAATCACCATGAGTTCTCCTGTGGTAGAGGTGCGGATGATGAGGTTGCGCAACATGCCTTCCTGCGTGCGCAGGTTGATAAATGGGTAGTTGTGGTCAAGGGCATATTGGCGGATGGTGTTGCGTAACTTGTTTGTCAGTTCACACTGCAGGAAGCACTCGTCAATGTCAAGGACCTTGTCAAAGGCGGTTGGAATATGAAAACCCAGTCCGTTCATTTGGGTGAATGATGCATCCGACTGCACTTCTTCGTTCGTCAGCCAGCGTTTGTTGCTGAAAGTAAACTCCAACTTGTTGCGATAGAATTTCGTTTCTTTTGAACCTAAAATGGGGCTACATTCGGGCAGGGGTATCTTACCAATGCGCTGGAGGTTACTCATGACTTGCTGCTGCTTGTACTTGATTTGCTCTTCGTAGGGGAGAATCTGCCATTTGCACCCTCCGCACACACCGTAATGCTTGCAAAAGGGAACGGACCTCACTGCAGAGTATGTATGGAATTTGATGGCTTCTGCCTCAGCATAGTTATGTTTCTTCCTACGTATCTGCAAGTCGACGACGTCTCCCGGTACAACGTATGGTACAAAAACGACCAGTTCGTCGACCTTCGCAATGGCTTTTCCTTCCGCTGCAACGTCGGTTATGGTGATATTCTCCAAAATAGGGAGAGGTTTCTTATTTTTTCTGCTCACGAAAAAAGGTTTTTCGGTTAATGTTATAGTGGCTTTACTTAAAAAAAACTTCTGCTTGTTGTAGCGCGTCCAGCTTCCCGATGTCAAACCATCGAAAGTCGGATGCAGGCCGATAGGCTTTTATCTTCAATTTGTTGCAGGTGTCCAGATAAAAAGGGACGATGGAGACCTTGCCTTCCCACTTCTTGTCTGCGAGATAGTTGAAGATGGTAGGCGATATTACATGTATGCCTCCGAATGCCAACTCATGGTAGCCTTCTTTGCTCGTGTCTGCCGGTTGTGGATGATAGGCAAATCCTTTCGGTTTCACCTCCCCGGTCTGATGGTTTATCCAGCCCTTCAGATAATACTGATTGTCAAACACAAAATAGCGCGAGGTCTTTCTCTTCGTTGCCAGGAGGGAGACATCGGCCCGACTTTCTAAATGAGCGTTATAGAATTGCCTCAGGTCGAGGTCGGTAAGGATGTCCGAGTTATGAACCAAAAACGGCTCTTCACCGTCCAGAAAAGGGCGTGCTTTCCGAATGCCGCCGGCTGTATCGAGCAGGAGGTCACTTTCGTCACTGATATGAATATTCAGTCCGAAGTTTTTGTTCCTTTTCAGATAATCGACAATCAGAGGGGCAAAATGGTGCACGTTGATGGTGATGTCATCAAATCCGGCCTCGGCAATATGGGTAATGACATGTTTCAGCATGGGCTCTCCGTGGAGCTGCACCAGTGCTTTCGGCATGTTGTCGGTTAATGGGCGCAGGCGTGTGCCAAGTCCCGCAGCAAAAATCATTGCTTTCATGCAAACAGGGTGGAAATCAATTACGGTTCTTGAATGTTTGCTCTATGTTCTGCTCGCGGTGGACAAGGTTCACCTCCACACCGAACTTCTGGTTGAGGTGTTCGGAGAGATGCTGGGCACAGTAGACAGAACGATGTTGGCCGCCTGTGCATCCGAAGCAGACGGAGAGGTGGGTGAAGCCACGTTCCATATAACGCTTTACAGAGGCGTCAACCAGTTCATAGGCATGTTTCAGGAAGGTTGTTATCTCTCCGTCTTCTTCCAGGAACTTGATTACGGGTGCATCAAGGCCTGTAAACGGCTTATAACGGTCGTATTTACCGGGATTATTGACAGCACGACAGTCAAACACAAATCCGCCGCCATTGCCCGACGTGTCTTCAGGAATCCCTTTCTTATAGGCAAACGACATAACCTTCACGATGAGGCGTTTCTTCTGCAGCTCGTCGGTGAACTGCTTCATGTTAGTCAGGTCTCTGAGCACCTTGCAGAGATAGGGGTATTCCGGATAATCATCGGCAAGCAGTTGACGTAGGTTCTCGATGGCAAACGGTACGCTTTGAATGAAATGGGGTTTTTTCTCGAAATACCCTCTGAAGCCATACGCACCAAGCACCTGCATCGTCCTGAAGAGGACAAAATGCTTTAGCTGGGCCCTGAAATATTCCTCGTCGATAGGCTTGTATTTCTTGAGGGCATCGACATATTCGTTTAGCAGTTCTTCGCGTAGCGAGGTGGGGTAGTTGGCTTTGGCCTGCCACAGGAAGGACGCCACGTCATAGTAGAACGGACCTTTTCTTCCTCCCTGAAAGTCAATAAGCCAGGGCTCTCCGTCCTTTATCATGACATTCCGACTCTGGAAATCCCGATACATAAAGGTTGCCGACTGACTCCTGAGCAGGACGTCCTTCATGCGCTGGAAGTCATCTTCCAGCTTGTTCTCCTGAAAGTCGAGTCCGGTAGCCTTCAGGAAGCAGTACTTGAAGTAGTTCAAGTCCCAAAGTATGCTGCGGTCGTTAAACTCGGGCTGTGGATGGCAGAAGCTGAAGTCCATACCGTCGGCACCGGCGAATTGAACGGCAGGCAGGAGGCGGATAGTCTTTCGGAGCAGTATCTTCTCTTCTTCGCTGAACACGCTTGTCTTGCGTCCTTTTTCTATGGCATCAAAAAGCAGCGTGTTGCCCAGGTCTTCTTGCAGATAGAACATCCTGTTCTCGCTGACAATGAAAACCTCAGGTACGGGAAGTCCCTTCTCGCGAAAGTGCTTGGCCATGTAGAGAAAGGCATTGTTTTCTTCAAGTGATTCACCACTGACACCTATCAGTGTAGGATTACCTGTCAATCGGAAATAACGGCGGTTTGAACCGGATGACGGCATCTCGACTATGTCTTCAGGAGCGTGTCCCACATATTCGAGATATAGTTTACGAAGCTCTTCGTCAATCATTGTATGTTTGCTGGAGTTTGTGAGTTTTCAAATTTAACCTTGCGAAGATAGTTATTTTTTATTTGTAACTTTGCTCCCTCATCATTAAAAAAACATTTTTTCTTTATGAGCAGGCATTTTCCACAGTTTCTCATAGCAGCTCCATCCTCGGCAAGCGGTAAGACAACCGTCAGTTTGGCCATCATGGCCGCTTTGACCAGACGGGGAATGTGTGTCCAGCCCTTCAAGTGCGGGCCTGATTATATTGATACGAAGTTCCACGAGTTTGTCTGCCATCGCTCTTCTGTCAACTTAGACAGTTTCATGTCGTCGCCTGCCCATATCCGTTCCTTGTATGACCATTATACCCGGGATGCCGATGCTTGTGTGGTAGAGGGAATGATGGGGTTCATGGACGGGTATAATCGCGATGCCGGCTCGTCGGCAGAGATTGCTTCTATTCTTCAGCTTCCCGTAGTGCTTGTTGTCGACGCCCGTTCGGCGGCCTATTCTGTTGCACCACTGCTGTGGGGAATGAAGCATTATCGGGAGGGAGTGAACATCATTGGCGTCATCTTCAATAAGGTAGGCTCCCCTCGCCATCGTGCTGCCTTAAATCAGGTTTGTGAGGATGTGGGCATACCCTGTATAGGTTGTGTTTACAGAGAACCGGCATTAGAGCAGTCCTCTCGATACCTGGGACTTGATTTCAGCCGGATGTCCCAGCGGCTCAAGCAGGTGGATGTCTCGCATATAGACCTTGACTTGCTGTTGGCACTGGCAGACCGACCGCCTGTTCAGGCCACAAATGGATTGTTTGACAACACGGCCTATGATGCAGGACGGCACTTTCTCATTGCCCGCAACGAAGAGTCCTTCTCGTTCATCTATGCTCAGCATGTAGACCTGTTGCGCCACATGGGAAGAGTCTCTTTCTTTGATCCGGAGCAAGACGAACCGCTTCCAGCCGATACCACATGCTTGTATCTGCCGGGTGGCTATCCGGAGAAACATCTAAATATCTTGGGCCGCGCCAAAACAGCCCTGAACGCAATCCGTTCCTATGTCGCTAGCGGAGGACGGGTTCTGGCCGAGTGTGGAGGCATGATGTATCTGAGCAGAGGCATATATACGGATGGTGAACCCTCCTTCGTGCCACTTGTCGGAGCCCTTCCTTTTGCCATCTCCAGTCGGAAGGCCAGCCGAAAGCTTCATCTTGGCTATCGCAGTTTTGAGTATCGTGGAGTCTTGTTGAAGGGACACGAGTTTCACTATACCGACTTTGCCGATGACGACAGACCGGCTTCTCTGGTCGAGATGCACGACGCCCGCGGAAATATTGTTGATACCCCCCTGTTCCGCAGCCAAGGGGTATTGGCATCCTATACGCATCTCTATTGGGGAGAAACACCCGAGTTGCTTACAGGAGAGTTATTCGTTTAACACAGATCAGTCATATTTAACGTGAGTTCGACGAATTATAAAACAATCAACAATTGCTATGAACACCAAAGACAAAATTACTTGGAGAAGGTCTGCAAACATCTGCGACATCTTTTTCCGAAGTTCGTCTCATACAATCGTTTTGTGAAACTTGAAAAAGGAGTAGCCGTTCCTCTGTCCCTATTCATAAAGAAAGTATGGCGGCTGCAAATGTACAGGCATAAGCTTCGTTGATATTGCCCTCCTCGTCCATGTACTTGAGCACTATCTGACGGACATTTCTCCGAGGTGAGAACTTCTTGAGAGCCTGTGCCTCCTGGTAGGCCTCCGTGCCCTTAGAACCGTTCTCCTCCGAGGACCGATTGGTGCGGAGCCATGCGACTACCATCTTCTGCTGGGTGGCGAAAGCCTGCATCTGGGCTACCTGCAGCTCGGTGGCGGGATCGGTAGGCTTGTTCAGATACTTCGCGAGGTGGATGCGGTTTGAACTGGAGTTGATGGTAAGTATTCGTTGCTGCCGCTGCCATACTTGCCTGAGTTGCCTCTGATGCTGCCGATTTGCGTTATACGTGCCATGGTTGTTTCCCCTCAAAGCCTGGGCAGAGGTAGAGTCTGCCGACCATTTGTATCCCGTTGAGGACGGTTTTAGAAAACAGTACGCTGATTTCGGGGGAGAGTCAAAGCGACTAAGAGTCAAAGAGTCAACAAGTCGAAGAGCGTTGGCGTTGGCTTACGCTATCGTTATCGCTAACGCTTACAAGCCTCCTCAATGAGTCCTCATCGCTCCTCATCGCGTGCGATGGATCTCCTAAGAAATCATGCTGCAAAATTACTGTCTTTCCGGCACGTATGGACAGGTTGTCCCGAGGGTAGAAGTGACTTTGTCCTGTAAGTTGTGAGGGACGAGTGTCAAAAATGTCAAACGTCAACCGTCAATTCCTTTCTATGGACAGATAAAAGAATGGACAGATGCAAAATAAGGATTGC
>JAQXZK010000228.1 GCA_029227175.1 Bacteroidales bacterium
AGTGGAGTTCACATCTTCTCCACTAAAATAAAATGCGGCTGCTGCGGAAGCTGGTACGGCTCAAAGGTCTGGCATTCCAACAGCAAATACCGTAAGGTCATCTGGCAATGCAATCACAAATTCGATAATGATGAGCGCTGCGATACGCCTCACCTTTACGAAGATGACATCAAGGCAGCATTCCTTTCCGCAGCAAACCAGCTGCTCTCCTGCAAGGACAGTGTCATTGCCGATGCTGAAGAAATGATGTCCGCCATCCTTGATACCACAGTATTGGAAAAAGAACAGGATGAGCTGCTCGAAGAGACACAGCTTATTTCCGAGATGGTCCAAGCCGCCATTAGAGAAAATGCTACCGTTGCCCTAGACCAAACCGAATACCAGAAACGCTACGACAGCCTTTCGACAAAATTCGACAAATCAAAAGCAAGGCTCGAACAGGTCATGGCCGACCTGCAACAGATGCAACTACAAAGAGCTGAATACGAATCCTTCCTCAAAACCTTCAAGCAGCTGCCGGACTCCTTGGAAGAGTTCAGCATTGACAGCTGGAATAGTCTTGTAGAATACGCAACAGTCTACAGCACTGACGACATCCGCTTCACCTTCAAGAACGGTCAGGAAATCAAGGCATAAAAGTACAGCCCCACCACTGGATTTTACTCCAGTAGTGAGGCTGTTTTTTACTTCTGTTCAATCTGAGGATTTGCAGGCAACGTCCTCTTTATTAGCTCAAGGATAATTTCCTTGACACTATCAACAATTTTAATAGCTACTTCATCACTAAACACATTTCTTTTTTCTTCCATAGGATAACCTCCGCAATTATATTTTTTCCAAGTTGTCGATAAATACTTGAAGTCCAGCAAGTAAACCCGGATATTTTTTCAAGAAATCATCTGGTTGCTTCTTTTTCAAATAGTTCAATTCGTCTTCAAAAAGCGCATCGAGTGAGATGTCGAGTTTAGCCGCCAGAACGAGTAGCTTCTCTACTTCTGGATAACCACCGTCACGCTCCCATTTAGATACAGCCTGACGGCTAAAGTTCTCACCGAAGAAATCGGCCACGTCGTCTTGGGACAGTCCTTTTTCTTCTCTTCTGGCTTTTAGCTTCTCACCAAACATATCAATCACCTCTCTTTCTGATTACATTTTACTTGCTATGGAAGAAAAAATCGAAAACCTGAATTTGCATCTAGCAACTTGAAGTTGCTAATCTCTATTTTGAATCTTGTTCGTTCTCATCATGTTCAGGCAAAGCATATCCACCAGTCATATCTGATAAAAATGGATAATAGTGGAATGGCTCATCCTGACAGATAGCCATAAACATTTCATGCTCATATCCAGTGGTTTGTGGCGTGTATTTTCGATAATATACTTCTTTTTCATCCTTAATGCTTAATGACACTCCATCGTCTGGCTTCATTATCCCAACAATTCTTTCGGACGCAGAGTCTCTAAGCATAATAATTGGATACGGAGAATTGAATACCTCAATGCTCTCCTCCTCCGAACCGTTCATTCGGTCGCAGACAAGAAGGACTTGATATGAATCTTGAATATTGGCTGCATCCACCTCTATATAGTGATAATGATTAACTGGGGAGCGCATAGCCTTATAATCCTCTTCGCTTCCAAAGAATAAATAAGTTTTCGGGTTATATAATCTATGTGCAACATGTTGATTGTCTACATTGGCGAAAAAGGTCTCTATGTATGTCTTGGAATCGTCCAAGATACTGCTGCAAAAATTTATTTTCTTTTTCAACAAATCAAGCGCATTTTCTTTGACATGCGGTCTTCCGTCTTTTTCAAACTCTGGTACTGCAACGCTCCCTTTGACTGCTAAAATATCAAACTTGTTTTCAACATATATCTGACGTCTATGCTTTAATGTATTGTTATAGTCAGCAATATAGAGATACTCCTGATTAGTTGGCAGCGCAATTACGTCCGTTATAAATTGTCCTGTATATTCAGGGAAAGAAGCCATCTTTCCTGCAACCTTTGTAAGCGATACTCGCTCCATCGGTAATCCATCTTCTGCAAATAGACTTGCATTTAACCACTGAGCAAACGTGTCAAAGAAATTATGCAATAAGCTCAATATCTCCATTGTGAGCTTATCCATAATCACTGTGGGAGATGCTTCCACTCCTAAATAATTAACACTATTGGTATGCGCAGAATATGTTCCTTTACCTTTCGTGGCTGCATCTCTATAAAATTCTTCTGCCACATCTGTTTCTTTTTTCTGATAATCTGCAACAACATTATTTAATGCCGATAGGCTCAATTGGGCCAAATACAATTTATAACTACATGCTTCATAATACTGATATGCATCAACCATCTTCTTATCTTTCAAAAATTTTATAAACTTGTAATCTGTCATCTAAAACACCCCTTCACTTTTAAATTTTGCGTATATCTCTAGCATCTGCTTCCCAATGACTTCCGGTTCACACTTGTTAGCTTCGCAAATCATCCTCAAGCCATCCGGTGTAAGTATTCTTCCGTATGTCCTATCTTCACACAGTTTATTATAATCTTCCAGCTGCTTCTTTGTAATTGTTGGCATGTATAAAACCTCCGTATAAAAAAATAAGCCGGTACGGGACCGACACCTCAAACGACACCCCGACACCTCAAGGGTTATGCAACATTAAATTGTATTAAATAGCGAGTCTTAATTTCTATAATTTTCTCCTTGAAGGCGATAATCTGCATAGCCTGCGTCTGTTGGAAAAGACACACCGTGGCCGCATTGATGTGATTTATATCGACCCGCCGTACAACACAAAAAACAAGGAATTCATTTATGCCGATTCTCGTGTAGGTGCTGATGACGGATTTAGACATTCTAAATGGCTTAGTTTCATGTCGAGCCGCCTTCATATTGCCAAGAGTCTGCTTGCTGAAGATGGTCTGATTTTTATTAGCATCGATGACAACGAACTCGCTCCGCTCACTATGCTGTGCAATGAGATTTTCGGAGAGGAGAATTTTGTCGATAATATCATTTGGAAGAAACGATATGGTGGCGGTGCCAAGGAAAAATATCTTGTTACCCTTCAAGAGTACATTTTGGTGTATGCAAGAGATATTTCCAAAATACCGGAAATTACAGTCCCGCTTTCAGACGAGATGATAGCAAAATACTACAAAATGAAAGACGATAATTATGATGTTCGTGGCGGCTTCCGAACTCACCCGTTGGAGGCAAATAAAACTCTGGATGAGCGAGTTAATCTTCAATATCCAATTCCGGCACCTGATGGCACATTGGTGTATCCAAAAAGACAGTGGTTATGGTCAAAAGAGCGTGTAGAAAAAGCCATCGCAAGCGGCGAATTGCATTTCAGCCAAGGCAAGGATGGTACATGGAATATTCAGACTAAACAGTATCTGAAAGATGAAAATGGAGTTGTTCGGAGAGGCAAATTTCAGTCTATCATTGATAATATATACACTCAGCATGGCACCAATGAAATGATTGACTTTTTTGGTGATGCAAAAGCATTTTCATTCCCTAAACCGAGCGAATTGATTGTACAGATTCTATCCTTGTGTGACAAAAAAGACGCTCTTGTTTTAGACTTTTTTGCGGGCAGCGGCACTACTGCCCATGCTGTGCAAAAGCTGAATCAGCATTACGGTACAAATTATCACTTTATCCTGTGTACCAACAATGAGAGTGGTATCTGCGAAAATATTACATACGAGCGACTGAAAAAGGTCATTTTCGGTTATGCAAATAGGTCGGGAAAGCATATTGAGGGCATCCCGGCAAATCTGAAATACTACCGCACCGATTTTGTGGCGCGTGATGAAGAATACCTCTCCGATGCACTGCTGGAGCATATTGCCGAAATGGTGCAGCTTGAGCATGGTGTGCGGATTGATGGTCAGCGCTACATCATGGTCATGAGCGATGAAGAGGCCGATGCGCTGGAACAGAACTGGAGCAATTACACCGATGTGCAAGCTATGTACATTTCAAAGAATGTTCTGTTCACCTCCAGC
>JAQXZK010000229.1 GCA_029227175.1 Bacteroidales bacterium
CTGTATCAAGGTTAGGAGACGCATGCTGCTGGTAAGTATGGTGTCAGGAATTCTGTACTTGGGAGTTCTGCTGTCAATAGCAGAACTGTTTTTTGGAGGCGTGAGCAGTGAAACTTGGATTATTTCCGGGGTGATTATGTCTGGAAGCTTATGCGCGGGTTTACTCAGAATGCGTGTGAAAAAGTAAAAAAGATGATAATACTGTTGCACCTTCCTTCAAAAGCAAGTATTATTCTGCGGTGAAGGTAAATAATACTTACCTTCACCGACTTGCTTGAAAGAAAAATTGCAACTTCAATATTTTGTGCTGCATGATTTAAGCTTACTCAACATGTGGCTGAATAGTTGAAAATGGCAAAAATCTATAATTCTTTTTTTTGCTTTGTTTACATAATTTATTTATCAAACTGTGGGCTTCAATTATAAAAGCAGCGTTTTTGGACAAAAAAGCTTGAATTTCTTTTTGAAATACGGTATAGTATTCGTGTATTCAAAATAGTTCATTACTACACATAGGCTATATCTTAACAGCCTTTAATCATTTCAAGCTGATTTTGCACTGTCTCTTTAAGAGCTCGTCTTCCTGCTTCACATGTATATTTTTCTCTTCCTATTGATACGCGGCTATTGTATGTAGTTCCGTGCTGATCGTTTTGGCAAGCTCTCATTCCTTTCTGCTTTTGCACCATTTGACTCTGCCTATTTTTTCCATGATCAACCCGAAATATAGGCTTTTGGGTTTATGCTTATCTATACAGATATTTCTATGCGCTTTTCTTGTGGTTCGTTTCAGCCGCGCAAATTCTTTGACCACAGTAGTTTGTCTGGATTTTCAGTTGTATAGTGACTTAGACTATTTCGGTCTTCAAGGTGCATTGAATTTTACGAAAGGATAATGGGTTAACTGCAATATGATAGATTTGTTACATGCTTATGAAAATTACCTGTCGAAAGTAAAGCAAGCCCCAGAGAATACAGTTTCTTCCTACTTGAGAGATATTCGCCAGTTTTCCCAGTGGTTGAATGACAATGAGAAAAGAGATATTTTAGAAGCGGATTATTCAAATATCTCTACATATCTATGCCATCTGAAAGATCAGGGAAAAACAGGTTCTACTGTTTCACGTACCCTTGCCAGTTTAAAGAGCTTTTTCACTTATGCGATATCTGCTGGCTTCCGGGACAGTTCTCCGATTTCTGATAGTATTCGAGTTGAGCGAGGCGAAAGAAAGCTTCCTCAGATACTAACAGGGAAGGAAGTTGAATTACTCTTAAGTCAACCTTCCTGCGTTGATTCCAAAGGTTTCCGTGACAAAGCAATGCTTGAGGTGATGTATGCAACTGGAATTCGTGTATCGGAGCTGATTGCACTCAACGTTTCAGATGTAAATCTGGACCTCGGAATTATTCGCTGTGGAAAGGAGAATAAATCGAGAACAATTCCGTTGTATCCGGCAGCGCTTCGCGCATTATCTGCATATATCAAAGATGTTCGCCCAGTTATGGTTCTTGATCCCATCGAAGAAGCGCTTTTTGTGAATGTGGGTGGTACCAGAATGAGCCGCCAAGGTTTTTGGAAGTTGCTGAAAGGATATCAGTCAAAAGCTGGTATAGAAAAAGAGATTACGCCACACACGCTTCGTCATAGTTTTGCTGTTCATTTGCTGGAAAATGGAGCTGATCTCAGTTCTTTGCAGGAACTGATGGGGCACAGTGATATTTCCTCAACCCAGATGTACACGCATATGATTAACCAGAAAATTAAGACCGTGTATAACAAGTGCCATCCAAAGGCTTAAGGCTTCATGTGCTGAGCCATTGGCAGGATTTCTGCCAATTTCCTCACGTATGAAGCCTTTTTTATAAATTTTTGGCATATTATTTCTGCATTCTTTTAGAAATAGGTAAGCCAGGCATTCTCACGAGCAGGAGAATGTCTGGCTTGTAGTACAAAGTCTTTTATTAAATTCCTGTCATAGCAGCGAGAACGTCCACTTCCATCTGCTGAATGCCTTTCTTCATAGAAAGGCCCTCGGAGATATCAACATCCGTGAAGCCCCCATCATGGGTGCAAATAATACGATTTGACTTTCCTTCCATCAGCATTTCAACTGCCATATATCCCATCTTCGTAGCATTCACACGGTCTCGGCCGGTAGGGGAGCCTCCACGCTGGATATGACCAAGGACAGTGACACGCGGATCAAGATCGATAGCATCCTTAATTTTGGCAGCTATTTCCGCTGCAGAGCCGGCTCCTTCTGCAACGACGATCATGTAATGAGTAAAACCATTTAACCGAGCCTGACGGATCTTTTCAATGACATCCTTTTCAAAGTCAACCGGTTCCTCTGGCACAAGGACAGCAGTTGCTCCGACAGCCAGCCCAACATACATGGCAAGATAACCGGCGTTGCGTCCCATAACTTCCACCACAGAGCATCGTTCATGAGATTGCATCGTATCACGAAGCTTATCAATACACTCAATAGCGGTATTTGCTGCAGTGTCGAATCCAATGCAGTAATTTGTACAGCTAATATCGTTATCAATAGTTCCGGGAATGCCAATTACATTAATTCCATATTTGCTCAAAGCCAAAGCTCCGCGGAAAGTACCATCGCCGCCAATAGCTATGATGCCGTCAAGCCCGAGGAATTTGCATGTGGATACAGCCTTACGCTGGCCTTCTTCCGTCATAAACTCCTTGCTGCGAGCTGTAAACAGTATTGTGCCGCCGCGATCAATGATATGGGAAACACTCCGTTCATCAAGCTTTACAACATCTCCATTAATGAGCCCGTGCCAGCCCCGGCGAATGCCATAACACTCAATTCCATGGTAAAGCGCTGTACGGACCACTGCGCGCACGCAAGGATTCATTCCAGGCGCATCGCCACCGCTAGTTAGGACGCCGATTCTTTTAATCGCCATAATCAAGACCTCCATAAGAGTACGAGATTTCACGTTTATTCTACAGAAAAAAGCAGAAAATGTAAAGATGAAAAATAATATTACGCAAAAATATTTGAAAGGGGATAGAGCTACATAGTATAAGATATTGACACTGAAAAACAAAATTTTTCCGTCGGATTGCTAGAAAAAAGACATTACATAGAATATGAATAACGAAAAAGCGAAAGAGTGTATATAGGAGACAATCCGATGTTTACACGGCAAGTGAGTTTAGGACAAATAAACAGAGAAAGGCGGCAGACCCGAAAAACAGTTAATCATTTGACGCCAGCAAACGACACAAAACCATAAT
>JAQXZK010000230.1 GCA_029227175.1 Bacteroidales bacterium
TATCTTCGTTGCCCAACACCTCATAACTATACTTTCCTTCGTAGGTATTCAGTATACGCCAATAGTCTACATGGGCAGCTTTTGCATAGACGGCTTCAAAATCCATGGTCACACCTCCTGAGTCCGGGTTGTCTTTCAGAAAATAATCGGCCCCGGCATCTGCAAACATTTTGGCAAGAAAACTTCTTCCTCCAGGTGCATACCAGTGCCCATTTTTCTGTTCTCCGCTCATGACGGTTGGTCTTTCTTTTACGTTTGTAGTCAGCTTGACCAGATTGTTGTAGCGCTCTTCAATGGCAGAAAACAGACTGTCAGCACGACTTTCTTCATCAATCATCAACCCGACAAGTTTTATCCATTCCGCTTGTCCAAGCGGTGTCAATTCCTTGTATCCCATGTGTGGCACTAATGGGATTCCACATTCTTTCAACGACTCATATCCTCCGCGTTTGAAAAGAGAGACGAGAATCACCTCTGTTCCAAGGCCCATAACGACCTCATCATCAAAATTGCCCTCAATGCCAATTTTGTGGGTAACTCCATCCTTTATCTGACTTTTTATTTGCTCGTCATATAAATGTTTCGTTGACGATATACCTCTGACAACATCGCAACGCTCCAGACAGATAAAATTACTGAGTTGTAAAGCAGTCATACAGACCAAGTTTTTGACTGGTGTCTTTATCAAAGTGTAGCCTGAAGGTACGGTTTCATCAGTCTCTTCTCCTTTAGGTTGTAGCGCAAAGTGATATTCTGTCTTCGACCCCCCTTGAGGGTCACAAATGTCAATAAGTGTCAGCCCATTCTGATACTTTACCTTATATCCTTTTGCATAGCGAGGTTGTGCCAGAACAACGACACTACTGTCTGAGGTTGTTGTCTCACCTACTTGCCTGCGACTTTCTGACTGATGGCAGGAACAGAAAGAGATTAAAGAAAGAAATGTTACTAATAGGAAGTGTATCTGTTTCATGAAGTATGTATATATTCTGCAAGATAGAGACTGCAATCCTGTGATAATTGCAGCCTCTTGCCTGTCTATTTGTCTTTATTATTTACAAGATAGCTTTCACGGCCTCAAGCATACCCTTTTCTTGGATAAGGTCAAGGTCTTTCTTGACCAATGCGTTAAGACCCGGAATATGATTCAAGTCTTCGCCCCAAATAGAGGTCGCACCGAGAACTCCATTTGTAATCTTCTGCGTGTCGCCCGTTGTCCATAGGCTCTTAAGCATATCCATAATGTCCTGTGCGTCGTTTGGGACAATATCTGTACCATCGGCACGCTTTCCTCCTTTATAATAGGTAATGATAGCAGCCAAGCCAAGCACAAGTCCCTGTGGCAGTTCCCCCTTCCGCTCCAAATAAATCTTGAGACCGGGGAGATCACGTGTCTGGAATTTAGGGAAAGAGTTTAGCATGATGCTTGTAACCTGATGGTCGACAAACGGATTTTTAAATCGTTCAACTACATCTGCTGCAAACTGTTTGAGTTCCTCTTTAGGTAAGTCAAGCGTTTCCATCAATTCATCATACTGAACCTTCTCGATGTATTTGCCAATGACAGGATGATTGCACGCATCTCGCACTATATTTATGCCACTGAGAAAGGCAACCGGAGACAAAACCGTATGGGGACCATTCAACAAGGTTACTTTACGCGCATGATAAGGAGCCTCTGACGGGACGAAAAGGACGTGCAGCCCTGCCTTGTCTGCCGGAAATTCTTGAGCAATCTCCTGCGGTGCCTCGATAACCCAAAGGTGGAAAATTTCTGCCTGAACGATCAAATCGTCCCGATAGCAGATTTTCTGGCGTATGGCGTCAATATCCTTGTGTGGGAAACCTGGGACAATGCGATCAACCAAGGTCGCATACACCCCGCAACACTCCGTGAACCATGTCTTAAATGTTTCGGGCAAATGCCATAGTTCTATATACTGGTAAATGCACTCCTTCAATTTATGACCATTGAGGAAAATCAGTTCACAGGGGAATATAATCAGTCCTTTGTCCTTGGCTCCCTTAAAAGTCTGAAAGCGGCGGTATAGCAATTGGGTCAGTTTTCCCGGATAAGACGAAGCCGGAGCATCTTCCAATTTGCAGGCAGGGTCAAAGGCGATGCCGGCTTCGGTTGTATTGGAAATGACGAAACGGATTTCCGGTTGGTCGGCCAGCGACATGAATGCCTGATTCTGCGTGTAGGGGTTCAGTGCGCGACTGATACAATCAATGCGGGTAAGTGAATTGATCACCTCTCCCTTATCCAGTCCCTGCAGGTTCAGGTGATAGAGGCAGTCTTGCCCGTTCAAGCAGTCAACCATTCCCCGTTCAATGGGCTGCACCACGACCACACTACCGTTGAAATCGGTCTTTTGGTTCATATTATAAATAATCCAATCAACAAATGCTCGAAGGAAATTTCCTTCGCCGAATTGGATGATTTTTTCCGGTGCGTACGACTTGGGGGCCGTTCTTTTATTCAGTTCTTTCATCTGTTTTGATAGGCGTTTTTTGGAAGTCCTTGTTCTTATGAAAGTCAAACAAAGTTTAATGAACCCTGCCTGCTCTTTTTATTACAATTTATAGTAATGCAAAAATACTAATTATTTTGAATTCTCAGAAATAACAAGTATTTTTGTCTGCAAAAGGATATAAATCCATGTTGAATTTAATAGATTCTAATAATACGAATATCAGACTTTCATGCTATGAAAAATTTTATGGACGAGAACTTCTTGCTGCAAACAGAAACCGCACAGAGGTTGTATCATGAACATGCAGCAAAGATGCCTATCATTGACTATCATTGCCATTTAAATCCACAAATGGTTGCTAATGACTATCAGTTTAAGTCACTTACCGAGATTTGGTTGGGTGGAGATCACTATAAGTGGCGTGCCATGCGTACAAACGGTGTTGACGAACGATTTTGTACGGGAAAGAATACCACAGACTGGGAGAAATTTGAAAAATGGGCCGAGACTGTTCCCTATACATTCCGTAACCCGTTATATCATTGGACTCACCTTGAATTGAAGACCGCATTCGGCATAGACAAAATTCTGAACCCCAAGACCGCACGTGAAATCTATGACGAGTGTAACGAGAAACTCAAATTGCCAGAATATTCGGCCCGTGGAATGATGCGCAGATACCATGTTGAGGTGGTGTGTACGACTGATGACCCAATAGATTCATTGGAATATCACATCAAAACGCGCGAGAGTGGATTTGAGATAAAGATGCTTCCTACATGGCGTCCGGATAAGGCTATGGCTGTAGAAGTGCCGACCGAGTTTATTGCTTATGTTGAAAAACTTGCAAGTGTAAGTGGAGTAGCCATCAACAACTTTGATGACATGATAGAAGCCCTTCGCAAACGTCATGACTTCTTTGCCGAACAGGGATGTAAATTAAGCGACCATGGCATTGAAGAATTCTATGCCGAAGACTATACCGACACCGAAATCAAAGCCATCTTCAATAAGGTATATGGAGGCGCAACGTTGACCAGAGAAGAGATTCTTAAGTTCAAGTCGGCCATGCTCATCATTTTCGGTGAGATGGACTGGGAAACCGGATGGACACAGCAGTTCCATTATGGTGCCATACGCAACAACAATACAAAGATGTTCAAGCTCTTGGGGCCGGACACCGGTTTTGACTCTATCGGAGAGTTTACTACCGCAAAGGCCATGTCCAAATTCCTTGACAAGCTAAACTCTTCAGGTAAACTTACAAAGACAATCCTCTACAACCTTAATCCATGTGCCAATGAGGTGATTGCCACGATGCTTGGGAATTTCCAAGACGGTTCTATTCCCGGAAAAATCCAATTTGGCTCCGGCTGGTGGTTCTTGGATCAGAAGAACGGCATGGAAAAGCAGATGAATGCACTTTCTGTATTGGGTTTGTTGAGCCGTTTCGTTGGGATGTTGACCGACTCACGTTCTTTCCTTTCATATCCTCGCCACGAATATTTCCGCCGCACCCTCTGCAACCTTGTGGGACAGGACATCGAAAACGGCGAAATTCCAGCTTCCGAAATGGAGCGTGTAAATCAAATGATTGAAGATATTAGCTACAATAATGCCAAGAAATTCTTCAACTTCTAATTGTCATTGAGAGAATATATTATAACAGACAGGCCGTTGCTCTCCGCCATAGTTAGCAACGGCCTGTTTTAGCCCCAAATCGGTCATATTGATGCGGGATTAATGGCTTATTATGGAAATAAAGTTCAAATGTTTGAGTAGTGGCAGTTGTGGAAACTGTTATTATCTCGGATGCAACGGTCGAGGTATTTTAATTGATGCCGGTGTCGCTCATCGCACCACCAAGAAAATGCTTAAAAACGAAAATATCGACTTGTCCGATATATTTGGCATATTCATTACGCACGACCACACAGATCATATAAAATCAATCGGAGGTCTTTCTGGCAAAGAGAAAGACAACATCCCTGCTTATGCTACCTCTCTGACACACAAAGGCATCCGCCAAAGCAAGGTACTCAAAGGAAGGGAAATAAACAGCAGGATACTTGAGGTTCATACCCCTATTCGTATACATGACTTTATCATAGAATCATTCTCCGTCCCACACGATGGTACGGACAACGTAGGTTATCGAATCTTGGTAGGCGGTGTGTGCTTTGTCTTTGCTACCGACCTGGGACTTATCACCGAAGAAATTGCACAGAATCTCTGTCAAGCCAATTATTTGATAATGGAAGCAAACTATGACTCACGCATGTTGCAAACAGGTCCCTATACCCGGGAGTTGAAGGCACGTATCGCCAGCGATTCCGGTCATTTAAGCAACGAAACAACGGCCGAGTTTCTCTCTACCCATTACACTCCTCGCTTGAAGTATGTGTGGCTTTGTCACATAAGCAAAGACAACAACACTCCGGAAGTGGCCTACTCCACCGTAAAAAAATCACTGGACAAGAAAGGAATTCATGTCGGGACAGATGTCCGGTTGTGCGCACTTCCACGCGGGAAAGAAACCGAAATGTATATCTTTAGCGAAGACGGACTTTCTACCAAAGATTTAATTGACTGAATTTAAAAACACGTGGAGTAACCAGCGGGTGCTGTTGGGAGGTTAATGAACTAATTTGGACTTATAAAAGAAAAAAGGCATGATTTGTTTGGAAGAAATCAGGTAAAACATTACCTTTGCACCCGCAAAAAAGAAGAGATATGCACTCTTAGCTCAGTTGGTAGAGCAACTGACTCTTAATCAGTGGGTCCAGGGTTCGAATCCCTGAGGGTGTACAAGGAAGAAGACCGACATCAATCGGTCTTCTTTTTTTACGCTGAGCTTAATGGGGTGAGCTGTAAAAATAAAATCCAAATCCGGGAAAATATAGGATATTATTGGCGTTTGCTAAAACTCAGAAGTGCAAAATTATGTGTTCTGTAACCCTCTCAGATAGGACTTCTGTTTCTTTATTTCCCCAAATAACTCCCTAATCAAAAAAATCACAACAACGCGTAATGTGGATGATGTTACTACGCAGGGAAAACCGGGTCTTAAGAAAAAGATAACCCTAAAGGGGTGGCATCTCAAGAGGAATGTAAGCCCTATTTTTCCCGGTCACCAAAGTTTTACCGTACAGTAATAATAGGATATCATGATAGCTTTCCTTATTTTTGTCGTGAAAAACCGGACATTTATTAAGCTTCTTTATGAGTCTGTCATTATATCACTACTCTTTATACATTGC
>JAQXZK010000231.1 GCA_029227175.1 Bacteroidales bacterium
CATCGAGAAGAGCAAAAAAAGAAATTTAGTTCTTCCCAAGGACGTAATACGCCAAATAAACGAAATAGAGGAAGGAATTATTCGCAATGAAATCCTGCCAGCTATGAGTAAAGACATTGAGCCAAGACTGAGTGCAATCAAGCGTGACTTGGTGTTAGTAGTTGAGTACCACCCCGGTGAACCTATCAGCGTAGCACTATCACGTAAGATGAAAATCAATCAGATTACCGATGCCAAAACCATTACTCCCCAGCCAGACATAGTTGGTGAACCAGTAAGAGGCATGAAAAAGAGTGAAAGCATAGAGCCTCACATACCCACCAAGCAAGTAGTAAACCATACGAAAGGGCTTCGCGTACAGTTCCCCGACGGCACAATAGTCTGTCATTCCACAGCCATCAATACCTTCAAAGACGTTCTTCGCCGCATCGGTCTGCAACAGGTACACGACCTAAATATCACATATTCCGGTTACAATATAGTGAGCAGAGTGAAACGCCCTTCTGACGGGCACGTCTGGCAACATGAGTTAGATGGCTGGTACATCTACAGCAACACACAGAACTTCCAAAAGATAAAACACCTTCGCTACATTTCCGACAAGCTTCACCTAAATCTGAAGGTGGACACAGCTAAATAAAACTTTTAAAGTTCTAAAGTGCAGACAGACAGCAATGCTTCTACGTATTGTTTTCTCTTGATAATCATAATATTTCAAATGACATACTGCAAAAACA
Organism: Bacteroidales bacterium; assembly: GCA_029227175.1. Lineage (GTDB taxonomy): Bacteria > Bacteroidota > Bacteroidia > Bacteroidales > Bacteroidaceae > Bacteroides. Next base: position 738 of record JAQXZK010000231.1, read on the forward strand.
GTCACACTATTCGGCCGTTTTTGCAGTGTAAAGATAATATGTTTTCTGAACTTTATCAGCCATAAATATGCATGTCAAAAGCACGAAATTTTGCTGAAATAGCACCAAATATTAGATTCTCGGAGCTCGATTTTTATGACCTCTATAGGTCAACATATGTTTTTTCGTTTTGGTGTCGTAACCCCATACTCAAGTAGCCTATCGGGCAGGTAGAGAGTCGGGGGACAGTGTAGGGATAGTATCTGCTGTCACTTCGGTCGGCTTCCTCAACAGTTCCACCGGGATAGCAACCTTGCGGTAGTCTATCGTTGAAGCGACAGACTCGGGCAACACGCCCTTAGCGACAAAGCGTTCTGCCAGAAGTTTGAAGAAGCCCTCCTGATGTTCGTTGAGATGACCGGTTTCATCGAAGCACGAGCGATAATGTTTGGGTTTGGGAATGATGGAACAAAGAAAGATACACTCCTCAAGCGTGAGTTGTGACTGCGGCTTCTGGAAGTAGAAGGTAGCAGCCTCCTGAATGCCATAAACCAGAGGTCCCCACTCGGCGATATTGGCATAGACCTCCCACATGCGCTCCTTCGTGGTGAGGTGCTGGCGCTCGATGAGCCAGACAATCAAGGCCTCCTCTACCTTGCGCAAGAGATTCTTCTTTCGGTTCAGAAAGACATTCTTGACAAGCTGCATGGTCAGCGTACTGCCCCCACGGGCAAAGCGCCGTTCCTTCAAGTCGTATGCCAACGCACTGCGCATGGCCTCTGGGATGAATCCCTGATGACTGAAGAAACCACCGTCCTCGCTCTGGAGTACACACATGAGCAAATAGGGGTTGATGCTGTCGGCCGGCGTAAAGTGACTCCACGAAGGGCCTATCATGAATGTCCTGACAGGCTTTTCGTGCTCGTAAGCCGTATAGGCAAACTCCTCACTCATGCGGTCGAGCGGTGTCTGGCCAAAAGCGGTGATGCGGAATCCCCGGCTGCTCAGTTCCGAATCAAACTGCAGACTGTCCAGACAGCCGAAGTCGGCATCAAAAAGCAGGTTGTAGGACAGCTCTCCAACGCACTGCAGTCCCTGCAAGTTGTAGAACAACCCTTTGGGAAGGGCGTCAAAAAGCTGCTGGGCGGGGAAGAAGTCCTTGTGTATCTCGCCACGCACATGCCACTGCAAGTTTCCCTGTGCATCGGGGATGTGCGCAACACGCAGAAACGGGTGGAACTCGAAGTCGTTGAACGAGACCGTACTGCAGCTGTCTATCTCGACCGAGTTGGGGGTGAACGAAGCATGAAAGTCGGCACTACCCTGACTGAGGTTGATCGTATCTGTCGAGACTTTTTCCTGATACAACTGCAGCCTGTTCACCGACAGACGACCCTCTACACACGCCTGTCCGGACGACGACGGCCTCTGTGTCAAGGCCATCCCTAACCTGTCAAACGAGGCGAAAGCCCCCCAACGGCGGCCGATGTAAGGCACACTCAGTCCGGGAGCAGACAACGTGAGGTCCAGATGCCGTTGCTCAGGCCTGACCACACCGCTCACCTCCATCCGCTGACAGAAGTCATCTTCACAGAAGGTGAAATCAGCCTGAAAGCGTTGCCGGGCAATGACAGCCTCCGGGACATGCAACGTGACGAAACTGCTGTCACTGCGCTCGCTGACAGCCAGGTCGGTCAGCGTTGCCCGGTCGGGCAGCAAGTCAAACACCCAGTCCAGCAAGCGGTTCACCCGGCGTGCATAATCCAGTTTCGGAGTCCCCTCTGCAGGCACATCGGAAGCAGTGTCGCGAGGCGCAAAGAGAAAGTCATAGTTAGCCGCGCCTTGCCGCTTCACAAACCTGAGGGAGAGACCGTCGACCCGGGCCTCCTCCACATCAATTCGTCCGGCAAGCAACGGCCAGAAAGCAACGTCAACCTGCATGCTGCGCAACGACAGTATCGTGTCCTGCACAACCGGCATGACACGAAGTCCGTCCAGACACAACCGATTCAACCCCTCCAACGAGAGATTGTCATAGGCAATGGCCAGACCAAAACGTCGTTCCAACCGTTCAAGGCGCGGAGCGACCAGACACCTCCTGAGCAGGGCGTTCCTGCAACCATAAAACACCACCGGCAGGAAAACAAGAGCCACCAACAACAGGGCTACCATACGTCTCTTCATGATTTACAGTCTTTCATGCTCGTTTTACACAGATACGGCAATGGATTGCCGACACAGACATATTTGAGCCTGCGAAGATAGTTTATTTTCTGCGGGCGTTCAAAAAGTTTTGGCGCAAGAAATAATAATTCGTAGTTTTGCCCGAAAGAGACAATGAACACGCAGCAGCACATCACCCTAAAGCCCTACGACCCATGCCTGAAAGCCACTTGGGACGCAGCGGTGCAGGCAAGCAGGAATGGGACCTTCCTGCACCAAAGAGACTATATGGACTATCACGCCAAACGATTCAAGGACGCATCGCTGATGTGTTACAAAGGCAACCGCCTCGTGGCTCTCTTCCCCTGTAACCTGACCGACGGAACCTGCTACTCTCACCAAGGACTGACCTATGGCGGACTGCTGATGCTGCCCGAAGCCATGATGAACGACGTGGCAGAAGCCCTGGAAGAGATTGCCAAGTACTTTGCCGCACGTTCATGCCGACAAATCATCTACCGCGCCATTCCCTCCATATACCATCGCAACGCAGCCGAGGAAGACCTCTACCAGCTCCACCGCATGGGGGCTGTCCTGTCCGGCCGAAGCGCATCGACAACAATCGTACAAGGGCAACAGCAGTTTTCAAAACTGCGCACCCGGCTGCTCCACAAAGCCATTCTTGCCGGCCTGCATGTAGCACAGAGCCATGACTACCCCGACTTCTGGCCTGTCCTGGAAGAGAACCTCATGAGCAGACATCACGTGCGGCCGGTTCACACCCTGGACGAGATGGTACAGTTAAGCCGACATTTCAGACAGCACATACACCTCTTCAACGTTTATGACAACCACCATGACATCGTGGCCGGATGCATCGTCTACGAGACCGACACCGTTGCCCATGCCCAATACATAGCCTCGACCGCAACCGGCAGAAGATGGGGGGCAACCTCCCTGCTCTTCCACCACCTTCTCAACGAGGTCTATGCCGAGAAACCGTTCTTCGACCTCGGCATCTCGACCGAACAGGAAGGACGGGTGCTGAACGAAGGCCTGCAACGCTTCAAGGAAAGCCTGGGCGGAAGGACAACGGTCTACGACACCTATACCCTTAAACTGACCTGAAACCATGCAGATTCCCTACCTTGACCTCAAACGGATCAATGCCTGTCACAATCTATCCGGACGGTTGTCTGCCGTGCTCGAAAGCGGATGGTATCTGAAAGGGAAAGAAATCCTACAGTTTGAACAGGCCTTTGCCACCTACTGCCATACGCAATACTGTGCCGGAGTAGGCAGCGGACTGGATGCCCTGACCCTGATACTCCTGGCCTGCAAGGAGATGGGTCTTGTCAAGGACGGCAACGAGGTCATTATACCCTCGCTGACATTTGTCGCGACGATAGAGGCTGTATTAAGAGCCGGACTCACCCCACGCCTGTGCGAAGTCAACCCACAGACATGTACCATGGACGCCGACGAGGCAGAAAGGCTCGTCAACAGGCGGACACGCCTATTGCTGCCCGTACAACTATATGGATGCGATATCGACAGGCGACTGCTCGACGTAGCCGAAACTCATGGACTGGAAGTGGTGGTAGATGCAGCCCAGGCACATGGTCTGAAGCATCACCCGCAGGTCTTAGCCGATGCCTACAGCTTCTATCCCGCCAAGAATCTCGGCGCGCTGGGAGACGGAGGAGCCGTAACCACAGACAACGGTCAGCTCGACAGGATAGTGCGCTGCCTCGCCAACTACGGCAGCGAAGAGAAATACACCCACCGGCTTCGAGGCCTCAACAGTCGCCTTGACGAACTGCAGGCAGCAGTTCTGTCCAGCAAACTGAACACCTTAGACCAAGACAACCGGCGGCGGAACCACCTGGCACAACGCTATCTCAAGGAAATCGAGTGGCAACGCCTGGAACTCGATACCATTCACCCCGACTCATGCGTCTATCACGTGTTTCCGGTCTTTACCGACAGACGTGACCCATTGAAAGACCACCTGAAAAACCGGGGCATTGAGACACTCCTTCACTATCCCTTGCCGGTCCACCGACAGGAAGCCTACCGGTCACGCTTTGCCGAGGTTTCCCTCCCCCTTACCGAACAGATATGCCGCACAGAATTAAGCCTCCCCATCGGACCATATCTGTCTGACGAGGAGGCCTCCTATATCATTCGGCAAGTCAATGCCTTTTAGCGATTCGAACTGCGCTGATGACTTGAACGGCTCGTAGAACCATTGCTCGTAGCACTGCGGCTTGAGGAACTGCGCTGATTGCCGGAACCGGATGCAGAGACACCGGACTGACGGCTTGTAGCACTGCTGCGAGTGTTGGAACGGTTGCTATTCGAAGTTGTTGTTGAACGGCTACTACCGGAACGTGTTGTTGAACGACTGCCGCTCGTGGTTGCTGAACGACTGCTGCTTGTGGTTGTCGTTGAGCGACTGTTGCCAGAACGAGTCTCGCTGCTGCGGGATGTCACACCAGAAACCTTGCGCCGACCACTTGTAGCGTTACTTCCTCGGGTGGCACCACCGCGGTTGTCCGTACCTCCGGCATGATTCACCTGAGTGCTCTCCGGCTTTCTGCCACTGCCAGCCGTGCTACCAACGCGGGGAACATCTCCGTTAGCCATACGCTGCCCCATAGACGAGCGTACAGTCTTGGCATTCGCCGGACGTGAGTGGCTGTTATGTATCACATTGACATGTCCGAAGTCATTCACATGAACGTGATTCACTACAATCGTATGGTGTGCCGGACGAAGCAGGAAACTACCTCCGTAGCAATGATGGTGGTAGAGATTCATGTAGAAGCTGACATTGTTGTGATAGGTACGATAATGATGACCGGCATAACTGTGATATACACTCGGCCGCGCCATGAAGAACAGATTACCATGAACATAACGCAAGTGAATGCGGAAAGCCCATCCGGATGACGTCTGGTAGATAGGGCGATAGAAGTCCTCGGTACGCAAGAAATGGCGATACTGAGAGGCTGTCAAGACATAACGGAGGTCATCGTTGCGGATATCCAAATAGTCATAGTAGTCATCAATGGCCCACTCATATCCATCAAGCACCTCGTCCATGATAGAACGAATGGCATAGATAAAGTCGTAATTGATTTCATACACATCATCCATCTGCCGGCCGCTGAGACGGAGTTCATAACCCATCTTGTCAGTAAGATACAACGCTTCCTTACGGACTCTGGAACGAGACATCGCAGCGCTACACAGTGTTGTACCAATAATGATTAGTGCAAATAATACAACTATTCTCTTCATAGTATAGTAGTTTATTAGTGAAACAATCGAGTTTACTTGGTTTCTGTGAACAAAAGTAAGGTAAAAATTTCCTACCACCATCATAAATTCCATAATCTTGAAGGGGATTTCTCCTATTCGTTTATATATATTTCCCCTCGCAAAGATATTTTTCTACCTTTGCAATCAGATTACACATATAATATCATCTAACCAATCAAACAAACATGAAAAATCTACTAAAATGCACCCTATTGATGGGATTTGCCCTGCTGATGCTCGGCTCATGCTGCAACAAGCCCGCTTGTACTGTAGCAGAAACAGCAACCGTTAAGTATGCCAAGAAGCTACCTGTCGGATTGCAGCTTTACAGTGTTCGCACAGATTTGGAGAAAGACTTCTACGGCACATTGAAAGCCGTACGCGAAATGGGGTACACCGGTGTTGAATTCTACGGTGAGTACTACGGGAACTCGGTCGTTCAGGTGAAACGCTGGTGCACAGAACTGGGCCTGATTCCATTCTCCAACCATGTTCCATTCCAACAGATGATAGACAACATCGACAAGGTCATTGAAGAAAACACTATCCTTGGTGTTCAGTACATCGTATTCCCATACATGGACGAAGCGAGTCGTCCGGGTATCGACCCTGTGCAGTTTGAAAAGACCGTAACTAAATTGGGCGAAGTAGGTGCCAAAGTGCGCGAAGCCGGTTTCCAACTCCTCTATCACAACCACGACTTTGAATTCGCAACATTAGCAAACGGAGAAGCCGGTTATGACCGCATCTTTGCAGCTAACGACCCTGCAAACCTGCAGAACGAGATTGACGTCTGCTGGGTTTCCTACGCTGGTCAGGACCCCGTCGCTTACCTGCAGAAGTACGCAGGCAGGATTCCTGTTGTTCACTGCAAGGACTATAAACTGGAAGGAAAACTCGGCTCAGCTCCATACGCTCTGATTGGTCTTTCAACCGACAATAGCATGAAGGACGAGACCGGTTCTTTCGAATTCCGGCCACTGGGCATGGGACAGCTCGACATTCCTGCCATCATTCAAGCTGCCATGGCCGGTAACGCTCAATGGATCTGCGTTGAACAGGACGAGCCATGCGAAGGTCTCTCCCGCCTTGAAGGCGTTGCCAAAAGCGCAGAATTCCTCCGCGATCAAGACCTGCTTTAAACATCAACAGACATATCGTTGAACAGAGAAATCCTTCGCATCGCACTGCCCAGCATTGTCAGCAACATCACCGTCCCCTTGTTAGGGTTGGTCGATGTAGCCATCGTCGGACATCTGGGCGCAACAGGCTATATAGGTGCGATAGCTGTCGGAGGAATGCTCTTCAACGTCATTTACTGGCTTTTTGCCTTCCTTAGAATGGGTACCAGCGGCTTGACCTCTCAAGCCTTTGGTGCCCATTCCATTTCTGAACAGATTCTCAGTCTGCTTCGGGCATGCGTGGTGGCTCTGATTATCGCCGCCATACTCATTCTCTGTCAAGTGCCACTCAGGCAACTGTCCTTTCTCATCGTAAGCCCGACAGCAGAAGTGGCAACATTGACACAGACCTATTTTCACATCTGCATCTGGGGCGCACCGGCCATGCTTCTCCTATATGGCCTGACAGGATGGTTCATCGGGATGCAGAATGCCAAGATTCCCCTTTGGATTGCCATCGTACAGAACCTCACCAATATTCTTTGCAGCCTTCTCTTTGTCTACGGACTAAACATGAAAATAGAAGGAGTTGCCACAGGAACCCTCATTGCACAATATGCAGGACTACTCACCGCCCTTGTACTGGGAAGAAAGTATTACCTGCCGCTTTTTGCCGGGAGGACCATGCCCTTACTGAACCAGATTTGGAACAAAGAAGCGATGTTACGATTCTTCTCCATCAACCGAGACATCTTCCTGCGAACTCTATGTCTGGTTGCCGTGACCATGTACTTCACTGCTGCAGGAGCAGCTCAAAGCAACACCATCCTGGCTGTCAACACCCTACTCATGCAACTATTTACCCTCTACAGCTACATCATGGACGGCTTCGCCTTTGCCGGCGAAGCCATGTGTGGCCGATTTTACGGAGCGAGAGACAAGCGCTCTTTTATGCTCACCGTCAAACATCTCTGGTTGTGGGGACTCATCATGGCCGCGCTCTTTACATTGGTCTATGTTCTCGGTGGAAAACATTTCCTCGCGCTACTCACCGATCAGGCCTCCGTCATTGACGCTTCCGGAGAATATTTTTTCTGGGCCATACTGATTCCCGCAGCAGGACTGCTCACCTTCATCTGGGACGGCATATACATCGGACTTACCGCCTCACGCGTCATGCTTGTCTCCATGGCGTCCGGTGCAACAGTATTCTTCGCGCTCTACCTCTCAACAGGACCTATGTGGGGTAATCACGCCCTGTGGCTGGCGTTCCTGTGCTATCTACTCACCCGCGGCATCGTTGAAAGCATTATTTTTCGCCGATATACGCGAGGATTATGTTCTTAATTTACGATATTTGTAGCAGACAACCTAAAATATCTCACTATGAGACACCTGTTTACCCTATACTGTATGCTTCTGCTCCTATGGCCTGCCCATGCACAAACATACAAATCAGTCGAGATAAAAGATACTCCCTTCGAGATGAAAGCCATTCCGGAATATGTCTATCCTGACAACTATTTCTCCATCCGACAATACGGAGCAAAAGCAGACGGGAAGACATGGTGCACAAAAGCCATCGAGAAAGCCATCCGCGCCTGCCATAAAGCTGGAGGCGGTCACGTGATAGTGCCCCAAGGAGACTGGCTGACCGGCCCCATTCATCTGATGGATAATATCGACCTGCATCTGGAGGAAGGGGCACGACTCATTTTCTCAGACAATCCTACCGACTATCTGCCCGCGGTCCTCACTACATGGGAAGGCATAGAATGTATGAACTACTCCCCATTGGTCTATGCGTTCGAATGTCGTAACATCAAAATCTCAGGCAAAGGGACCTTTGCTCCACGAATGGACAAATGGAAAGAGTGGTTTGCACGACCCAAGGCACACATAGACGCGACAGCCATGCTCTACAAATGGGGAGCAGAGAATTACCCCGTTGAAGAACGCCGGCTCACCGACCTTCCTGAAAGTAATATGCGCCCTCATCTGATTCAGTTGAACCGATGCCAGAATGTTGTCTTGGAGAACTTCTCCATCCGTGAGAGCCCCTTCTGGACCATACATATATATATGTGCGAGAATTGTCTCGTGCGTGGACTGGACGTCAGTGCGCATGGTCACAACAACGACGGAATAGACATCGACATGACACGGAACATTCTGGTGGAGAACTGCCACTTCGATCAGGGAGACGATGCTGTTGTCATTAAAAGCGGGCGCAACGCCGATGCTTGGCGTCTCAATAGTCCCACGGAGAATGTTGTTGTCCGTAATTGTGTAGTAACCGACGGACATACCCTGCTGGGTATCGGGTCTGAAATCTCTGGCGGTGTGCGCAATGTGTGGATGCACGACTGTAAAGTAGACGGAGTTGTAACCCGTCTCTTTTATGTCAAGACCAATCATCGCCGTGGAGGTGTTGTCGAGAACATCCTGATGGAGAACATACATACCACTACACCCCTGAAACGCATTGTAGCACTGGCCACCGACATTATCTATCAATGGAAAGACTTTCCCGACTACGAAAAACGCTATACAAAGATTCAGGGAATCCATATCCGCAACGTATCGTGCGCCTCTGCCGACATAGCCATCGACATACAGGGAGACACTCATCTTCCTGCTCGTGACATCACAATAGAAAACCTTTCGGTTGGTAAAGTCAACAAGTCCTTCTGCATACTCAAGCATGCCGAAAATGTTATCATAGACAATGCCAATATCACACATTAATTACTTAACCTTTTCAATATGAAAGCACTGTTCATTGGTGGAACCGGAAACATCAGCACCGCCATCACACGACGCCTGTCTACTCTACCTCATTGGGAGGTCTACCTCCTGAACCGAGGGAATCGAAATTCCATGTTGCCAAACCATATAAAGACCATCACTGCCGACATTGACGACGAAGAAACAGTCAAAAAGGCCATCAAGGATTTGGACTTTGACTGTGTATGCGACTTCATTGTGATGAGACCCGAGCAGATTGAACGCGACTACCGTCTCTTCAAAGGAAAGACGAGACAATACATGTTCATCAGTTCCGCTTCTGCCTATCAGAAACCCGTTGGAAATTACCTTATCACAGAGAGTACACCGCTCGCTAACCCATTCTGGGAGTACTCGCGCCAGAAACAGGCCTGTGAGGAACTACTCATGAGACTTTACCGAGAGGAACATTTCCCTGTAACAATTATCCGTCCAAGTCACACCTACGATGAGCGCAAAGTTCCCTTGGCTGTCAAAGGTCACAAAGGGTCCTTCCAAGTGTTGAAACGCATGAAAGAAGGGAAACCTGTTATCATTCAAGGAGACGGTACCGGCTTGTGGACCATGACACACAACAGTGATTTTGCCATAGCCTTTACCGGACTGATGGCTAATCAGCATGCCATCGGAGAAGCCTTCCACATCACCTCGGACGAGACACTCACCTGGAATCAGATATATCAATCCATCGCCAATGCCCTTGGCGTTCCTCTCAAACCCTACTATGTTGCATCAGAGTTTCTGGCTGCTGTCGACCACTATGACCTCAGGGGTAGTCTGCTGGGTGATAAGTCCAACTCCGTCGTCTTCGATAATACGAAAGTGAAACGGCTGGTTCCCGAATTTATAGCGACCAAACGATTTGACATAGGAATCCGTGAGACCATTCAGTACATCTTTTCACACCCGGAATGCCAAATCGAAGACCCTGAGTTTGACAACTGGTGCGACAAAATCATCGCAACACAAGAACAAGCCAAGCAGAACGTGCTTTCACAATGAACGACTATGGTCCCTACAAACCAACATTTTCCCTGATTTTAAACTCAAATATTATCGCTGAGTATTAGTAAATTTCTGTACTTTGCAACATTATATACTGCCACATGAAGATTAGAACTCCCTATTCAAGAGATGACCTACACATTCGTCGCAGCGACTATGTGCTGGAAGTAGGCCCCGGGCATAACCCCACCTATCGTGCGAACGTAATATGTGAAAAATTCTTACACGATAACTCGCACCGTTGCGGAGACGTGAAAGTATACGCCCATCAAAAATTGGTCAACGCTGACGGTGAACACCTTCCATTCAAGGACAAAGAGTTTGACTATGTAATCTGTAACCAAGTGCTGGAACACACGGAAGACCCGGAAAGGTTCCTGCACGAGCAATCTCGTGTGGCACGACGAGGCTACATTGAAACACCAAGTTTCCTGGGCGAGTTCCTGCACCCCAAGGCTTCACACCGATGGACTATCCTTGAAATAGATGGAAAACTTGTATTGTTTGAAAAAAAGAAAATGGCGGAATATGCCCACAACTACGGTAATGTTTTTCTAAATTATCTGCCATATCAGTCTCTGACCTACAAATTACTTCAGATTGTAGAGCCTCAACTTACTGCCAACCGTTATGAATGGAAAGACAGTATAGACTTTATTGTCAATCCACAAGAAGAGTACTATCGGGCATTCTTTACACAACCATGGGACATGGAAATGACACGAAAAATTTTCCCGCCACGTGGTTTGTTCTCAGAACTACAAAAGTCCGTTATTGGGATGTGGTTTATTTTACGTGGAGAACTGAATAAACTGCGCAAGGAAAAACCACTCACCTTAGAACAATATAAGTCCCTGGAAAATAAAAAAGAACATGCTTGACACATTAAAAGCAAAAATCATTGCATCACCAGTGTGGAAGGATCGAATCCACCGACTTTTGATAGGGCGTGGAAGACCGAGACGTTGGGTGAAGTTACTAATCAACCCCTGGCTGTTCCGACATGGCAAGGGGGCATTGGTTCGAAATGGATGTATACTGAATGTCTCTCCTATCAATAACTTTAGAATTGGGAATAACAGTTCGCTGGAAGAATCTTGTGTGGTTGACAACGGAGTGGGTGATGTTCTTATTGGTGATAACACAATGGTGGGAATGCGCAACACGTTGATAGGACCGCTTCGCATTGGTAACCACGTAATCATAGCACAGAACGTCGTCTTCTCTGGATTGAATCACAGCTATGAGGATGCATCAGTACCCATTTGCAAACAACGAATCAACAAGAAACAAATAGTGGTGGAAGATGACTGCTGGATAGGAGCGAATTGCGTCATAACAGCCGGAGTGCACATTGGAACTCATGCTGTGGTTGGAGCTGGCAGCATTGTAACAAAAAACGTAGCTCCTTATACGGTAGTAGCAGGATGTCCTGCCCGCATCATCAAGACAATAGACCATACATGAGAAACAGGGGGGAGAGGACTGTCAGCCTCCTCACCTCTTCAACCAAAACACAGCCCAACTACGTAATGAGGCATAGTGTGCCAGCGAATATCGGATAAAAAGGGAAGCTGCTTGAAATTTCTCCCTCAAAGTCAGTTGATGTCCCTGCCACACCACAGAATCCAACGTTTTTCTTAAGTACGAATCAATCTGTTCCCTCCATTCCGGATGTTTTTTGGACAGGGATGCAGCTGCACATCCTACCGTCAGATATCCCCGTACATTACGCATACTGAATCGGCTTGTCATGGTAGAACTTTCTCTCACCCGCCGCAAGAAATAAGCGGTCGGCAGATAATGGACTGTCCGGCCTTGTAACATCAGCAACAAGACAAAGAGATTGTCTTCATGAATAATACCTTCGGGAAAACGAATGTCAGCATTGGTGATAAGTGTGCGTCGAATCAGGAACAGACAAACGGAAGCACGGAAACTTCCGTTGTGCAAGGTATGCTCGAGCAATGTCATACTTTGCCAGGTATGATTGGAATCTATCAACGCGCTGCGGTCATAATCAAAACCTGTTTTTGTTTGTGAATACTCTATTAACACACGAGCATCAAAAGTGACATAGTCCAACCGCTCCCGTTCACACCAGTCAAAACACGTCTGCAAACAATCCTTTTCCAGCACATCGTCACTGTCCATGAAGTAGATATACTTGCCGGTAGCTCGTTGTAGTCCTCGATTGCGTGCAGCTCCCTGTCCGCTATTAGGTTGTTTCAGACAAATAATACGGCCGTCACGTGAAGCATACTCAGACATAATGTCAGGAGAAGCATCGGTAGAACCGTCATCCACCAAGATAATTTGCAGATTCCGCAACGTCTGGTTGCAGATGCTGTTCAATGCGTCGCGTAAATAAGGTGCCGTGTTGTAAATCGGCATAATGACGGATATGTCGGGGATAAGGTTTTTCTGCTGACTGTCCATTGTGTGCATAAATTAATGCAGTAAAGTTATCCCTTTTCATCAAAGCATCCAAATGTTTTGTCATTATATAATTATGACCTACTTTTGTCATACCAAAAACGGCAGACCAATGATACAAAAGTTTATTCATTATTGCAAACAGAGTAACAATCGCAATATGAAGACCATGAACAAAAAGAACTCACGCCCATGAGTACGTTGAAGCAACAGATTCTTTCCGGTGTATTCTATACAGCCATAGCCAAATATTCGGGTATCGTCATCTCCTTGGGAGTGACGGCAGTGTTGGCACGCCTGCTTACTCCGGATGATTTCGGAGTCGTGGCCATTGCCACAGTAATCATCGCCTTTTTTGAACTATTTACAAATATTGGCATTTCCGCAGCTATCATCCAATACAAGGAACTCACGCGCAAAAGTCTTGAGCACATCTATGGCTTTACACTGTGGATGGGAGGAATCTTAGCCATTTTGTTTTGTTGTCTGTCATGGGGAATCGCGAGCTATTATGACAACGAAACCCTACGAACGGTATGCCAGATACTTTCCATGAGCCTTTTCTTCTCGTCCGCAGCCATTGTCCCCAATACGCTTTTCTACCGGAACAAGCAGTTCAGGATACTGGCCTTCAGAACTCTGTTCATCCAACTTCTTACGGGTAGCACAGCTGTCCTTGCCGCCTACTTGGGGGCAGGACTCTACACGCTCACCATTCAACCAGTGCTTTCATCACTATGCATCTATCTCGTTTCCCTCAAATTCTATCCGTTGAGAGCCGTTCTTTGTTTCGATATTCAAATCATCCGCAAGATAGGAAACTACTCCCTATTCCAGTTCCTTTTTAATTTCATCAACTATTTTACCTGCAACCTAGACAAATTGTTGGTGGGTAAATATATGGGAATGAATTTGCTGGGCTATTATGAAAAATCATATCGGTTGATGATGCTACCAGTGCAGAATATCACCTATGTCATCACACCTGTACTACACCCTATCTTAAGCGATTACCAGAAAGACGTTGAGGTTCTGCGCGCTTCGCACGAAAAGATGGTACACCTATTGGCACTTATAGGATTCCCTTTGAGTGTATTTCTTTTTTTCAATGCCGAAGAAGCTATCATGCTACTGTTTGGCGGACAATGGACTGCATCTATCCCCGCATTCCGCATTCTGTCCCTTTCGGCCGGCATTCAATTGATACTCTCTTCTTCAGGAGCTTTCTACCAGTCTGGTGGAGACACTCGCTCCATGTTCCACTGCGCAATCTTCGCTGCCAGCATCAACGGACTGGGGTTGGTCGTAAGTATCTTTCTTTTCCACACATTAGAGGCTGTTTCCTGGGCCATGCTCTGTGCCTTTGTACTTAGCTTCATTCAATGTTACGCATTGCTATATCGCAAAGTGTTCCGGCACACCTCTCTCTCCTTTTACAAACAGTTTGTAACTCCAATCTTCATCTCCGCCCTTTTAGGTCTACTATTATACGTCATCAGTGGTTACTGCAGCAGACTTCCCTACTTCGCCTCCTTCTGTCTGAAGTCATTGCTCGCACTCATAACCCATGGAGCGTATCTACAAATCTCCGGAGAGTACGATTGGTACTCCAAACTTCCATGGCAGAAGCAAAGAAATGTATAATTAGATTCCCAAGCCGCTCAGATTCTTGAGTTGACATTTTTTTCAGAGGCGCAAATTCAAATGAAATTTACTTTAGGAATAAACATCAAAATCAATGGCAGATTTTTTTTTCACTTCATCCTCCGTTTCCCCTCGAAAATTGGAACAGATCTATTCTGAAACGGATACTCTGAAAGATAACATGCGTGTGTATAGAAATTATACAAGCGAAGTTTACGAATACGAAAACAACTCAGCATATATAATCGGAACCTCGCAGGTCATTGAAAAGGATAAAGAGACTTTTATCAAAAATATTTTAGCAAAGTTTGACGAGAGCCTGATGCCTTTCATTCAGCGTGAGCTGATCGGCCAATACATCATCCTAATATATGCCAATAAAAAATGGTATATTCAGTCCGACTTTGTCAATATCCGTCCCATATTCTACGACCTTGAAAAAGATGAAGTTTCTTCCAACCTTGGTGCTATGAGTTCGTTTCATCCCGGTTTTGACACAGCATACAAATCTCTTGAATTCAAAGCAATGGATAAGTGTCTATATCCGGTTATGCTCGGAATAGAAACTTCAAACAAAGCTATTCGGAGGTTGCAACCCTGTCAATACATTGTTATTGACGAAAAGATTGAAGTGAGGAATTTTACACTTTACCTTGACAATACCAAAATATCCTCTGCTGAAGCATGTGCAGAGGAGACACGCCTATTGCTCACAAAGATTATCCGAAAATATGCAGACAAACGAGCTGTTTCAACGATAACAGGAGGATACGACAGCCGACTGATTTCAAGCTTGTGTGCCATCAATATTTCCAATCTGGAATTAAGAATCTCCACCATCAAGGAAAAAGGATTTGACGATCTCTCTATTGCCAAGCGCATTGCCAAGAAATTAAAAAAGAAACTGAATATTTATAAGACAGCCCCACAAACTATCAAAGAGGAATATACCTTCTTAACAGACGGACTATCCAAAGAAAACAACATGATTATTATGGATATGATCAAACATGGAGCTGATTTTCAAATAGGATTCGGGGGAGCAATGGGAACAGAACTTTATTCGACACTACCCTTTCACCATAAAAAACAACTTGTTGACTCTTTCGTGAGCATTGCAGAAGATAAGATATCAGATGATGATACATTTATTCAGTCGTTCCGCTTGGCATTAAATGAGCAGATAGAGCATATTGAACATCATTTACTTCTGAAAGAGAAAAATCCTCGTGATCTCGTCAGACTGTTTCTGGTATTGATGACAGCACGTTTCTCCTCTCCTTTGCTGGCTTTGTCCGATATCTACGGACACAACATCGATCCTTTTGCAACTTTTCCCGTTATTGAAAGCGGACTTCGAATTCCATACCACTTTCAAGGAGACAGCAAGACATTTGGTAGATTCTATCTGATACCCAAACTGGTAATGAAAAAGACAAACTATGGCATTGGAGCAATTGATTCAACTCATTACCAGCCGTTATTGCCAGTGTCTATTCTCACATTACCACACTACATTATTGGAAAACTAAAAACAAAAATCAAGCGATAATTCGCTCCTATGCCAGCCTTCTCCATTATGTCCACCGTTCTCGCTGGCACAGACCAAACGTATGAGTTCGATGTAAAGCGTCAACCGACTGTTATTATCTTACTTTGTTTGTCGTTTTGACAATGAAAACTGTCAGGCAAGACGGTACTCTCATAGAGATAATTACAGTACTCCGCAGCGGGTACTCAAGCTACTGTTTGGGGGTTACTGGGAAGCCTTTGAATGCCGGGAGTACAAAATGAAAGAGACCGAGCCTGAGATAGTGGCAAGGTCTCTTTCGTTATAAGGGAATAGGACCGTTGACTTAGTCCTTGAATACGTCATTCAACGTAGGAGCTGGCTCTTCCTGACCTTCGGGCGAGAAGTATTGGTAGTAATTGATGCCCTTAGAATCATAGTAGACCATTTCACGTTTCAACCGCAGGAGGAAATCATCAAAGTGCTTACGTGCCTTGTCTGTCCAAGCCGCCTCCGCCATCGCAGGGAGTCGAGGGTAAACCATGTAGTCAAGACGCTTCACATCCGGAATAAACTCTGTCCAGACACACGCTTCCAGCCCCTTAGTAGTTGGAGCAAGCACGGAATCCTGCGGGAAAGCATAGACATTGTCTAGGGTCACCGTTCCCCAGTGACGCATGCCATACTTGTGGCTTTCATTCTGTCGATAGTCGAAATACATCGGCATGCGGGGTGTGAGTACGACACTCATCTTCTTTTCATACAGATGGGTCAACCTCTCCGGCATATTATGATGCCACCAGCAGGCGATGTCACGTTCAAAGTCAATATTAAACTCGGCCACATCATCCCAGCCGATGAGCGTCTTTCCCAAAGAATGGACAACACTATCCATACGCTCGATGAAATAACGCTCCACCCCTTTCTTGCCGTCGAGTTTCTTGTCTGCTATAAGCTGCTGGATGGCTTGGTCGGTATCCCAATCGTCAGTACCGAAGAAGACTTCGTCACCGCCTATATGTATGTAAGGTGCAGGAAAGAGCTGAACCACCTCCTTCAGAATGTTTGTCAGGTACACATAGGTTTCTTCCTTACCAGGATTAAAGGTAAAGTCCGGATGCTTCTTGGAGCCGCCGCCTGAGTATTCCGGATAAGCACGATTGGCAGCGGCAGCATGCCCGGGCATGTCTATCTCGGGAATGACCATGATGTGACGGGCCTCTGCATAAGCAAGAATCTCTCGAATGTCATCCTGCGTATAAAAGGCAGCTGGGACATCCGGATTAGAGTGAGTTCCCTTGCCACCGACTTCAGTCAGCAAGGGATACTGCTTAATTTCCAAACGCCATCCCGGGCTATCAGTAAGATGCCAGTGCAACTTGTTCAGTTTGTAGCGGGCCATCATGTCAAGCAGAGACTTCACGGTCTCCTTGCCAAAGAAATGCCGGGACTCGTCCAGCATCACACCTCGCCATTCAAAACGCGGTGCATCTGTGATGCGCCCCACCTTCAGACTGTCTCCATAGGCTTGACGTTCCTGCTCGATACTTTGCTGTGCATAGAAAAGACCGGCCTCTCCACCTGCCTTAATCGAAATCTTGCCACGACTGACTCTCAGTTCATAAGCCTCCTCCGGCATTGACTTGTCTATCACCAGCTTCCTTGCCGTAAGCTTGTCAAAGGCAACCATCTTGCCTGTCAGCGCAACTTCGGAAGGCGCAGGAATAATCTGCACCGATGTGTCATTTCCCTCCTCTGCACAACTGAGAAACATCATGCAGAGAGTCACCAAAAACAGTTCCTTTCTCATATCACTTTACTCCAAAACGGTACACGCAATGGCTGTGGTATGTCTGCCCCGGTTCAAGAATGACGGATGGCCATTCCGGATGGTTGGGAGAATCCGGAAAGTGTTGCGTCTCGAGACAAACACCGGTACGATGCTGATAGGGAACCCCATCCTTGCTTATGACTTTGCCATCGAGGAAGTTGCCCGTATAAATCTGGATGCCAGGTTCATTGGTATACACCTCCAGCGTGATGCCAGACTCTTCGCTACACAGTCTAGCTGCCAGCATGGTGTCATCGCCCTTCGTGTTCAGAACCCAGTTGTGGTCATAACCTCCGGCAAATTGAATGGGTTCATAATCGCTTGAGATGTCCTGTCCGATAGGCTTCTCAACAGTAAAATCCATCGGAGTTCCCTCTACCGGGCGAATCTCGCCTGTCGGGATGAGTTGGTCATCTGTCGGAGTGAAGGAATCAGCATTGATATAAAGCCTGTGATTCAGGATAGGCACAAGCGGATTACCAGACAAGTTGAAGTAAGCATGATTGGTCATGTTGATGACTGTCTTCTTGTCGGTAATTGCCTCATAGTTGATATCAATGGCATTGTCAGCATTGAGTTGATAAGTCACCTTGGCTGTCACCGTTCCGGGGAATCCCTGATCTCCGTCCGGAGAAACAATAGAAAACGCAATGGTAGAGTCGTTGAGTTGTTCCGCATCATAGACTTTTGCCAGCCAACCCTTCACGCCTCCGTGCAACGTGTTCCCGTTGTCATTCACAGAGAGTTTGTAGTCTGTTCCATCTATCTGGAAACTTGCCTTCCCTATGCGGTTGGCATAGCGGCCTACAGAAGCGCCAAACGAATCTGCACCACCACCGGGGAAGTAGCCCTTGACATTACCCAGACTGAAACTTACATTCTGCATCTCGCCTTTGCGGTCGGGAACCAAAATTGAAACAATACGTGCACCATAGGATGTCATGCACACCTCCATGCCACGACTGTTCGTAATCGTAAAGAGCGCAGACTGCTTGCCGTCAACCTCTGTAACATAATTCTGCGGATTGAGACCTGACCGCGTCAATACTGGCTCACCATTCTTTTTTCCTGTACAAGAAGCAACGGCCAGACAAACGGCCAGACAGGAAAACAAAAGTACTTGTTTTTTCATATTCTTATGATTGGATTTATAGTTAACAACTTCTGTAATTGTTTCCAAAGATACGATTTAGAGGAAAAATAACGCAGGAATAAAGAGAAATATGTTTGTTTTTCCTTATTTTTGAGGCTAATTAATCTATTAACAACCTAAATCATTGCATTCACAACCATGTTTGTCATGACAGTCAAACCTAAAGCACTTATACTTATTGCACTGATAACAACACTCAACCCTTCTTTTACGCATGCACAGAAATCCAAAGTGACATACGACATATACCTGTGCATTGGGCAATCCAACATGGCCGGACGCGGGCCACTCAACACTGCCCTGATGGACACTCTGGACGGTGTCTTCCTGCTCAATTCCAAAGGTGTTTTTGAACCGGCTGTCAATCCCATGAACAAATACTCGACTATACGCAAAGACATAAAGATGCAAAAACTGAGCCCCGCCTATACCTTTGGCAAGGAAATGGCCAAGCACTCCAAACACCCCATTGGACTGGTGGTTAACGCGCGTGGCGGCTCATCTATCAACTCATGGATAAAAGGCAGCAAGGATGGATATTATGAAGAAGCCATCCGGCGAACTCGTCAGGCACTGGCCCAAGGCGGCAAACTCAAAGGCATCATCTGGCATCAGGGAGAAGCCGACTGCGGATATCCCGAGTCGTGGATGATTTTACTTCGCCAGATGATTAGCGACTTCCGCCACGACCTTGGCGTTAAACACCTGCCGGTTGTCGTGGGAGAAATCTCGCAATGGGAAGGATGGGCAAAAGAACGCGGCACCAAACGCTTCAACAACCTCATCAAATATGTTGACGAACAAATCCCCTACGTGAAATGTGCTACCAGCGAGGGGCTGGGCTGGTCTATCGGCAATCACGACCCGCACTTCAGTACGGAAGCCCAATTGGAGTTTGGCAAACGCTATGCTCAAAAGATGCTTGAGTTCTAATCACAAACCATACATATACATAAAACAATGAGAAAATACACAAACGTCTTCGACCTGGGCAATTTAGAGATTGCTCTCTCCGAAGCATCAGAAATCAAACAAGACAGATATAAATTCGAAAATCTGGGGCGTCACAAGACGTGCCTGCTCATTTTCTTCAACAACAGTCTCCGCACACGCCTCAGTACACAGAAGGCTGCCCGAAACTTAGGCATGGATGTCATTGTGCTTGACGTGAATCAAGGTGCCTGGAAGCTCGAGACCGAACGTGGTGTCGTCATGGATGGAGACAAAAGTGAGCACCTGCTTGAAGCAATCCCCGTCATGGCCAACTACTGCGACATCATCGGCGTGCGTTCTTTCGCCCGCTTTGAAAATCGCGAAGACGACTATACGGAAAAGATTCTCAACCAATTCATACAGTATTCGGGCAAACCGGTGTTCTCCATGGAAGCAGCGACCGGACACCCACTGCAAGCATTTGCCGACCTCATCACCATCAATGAGTACAAGCGCAACCAGCGCCCGAAGGTAGTCCTCACCTGGGCTCCACACCCACGTGCCCTGCCCCAGGCTGTGCCTAACTCATTTGCCGACTTCATGAACGAAGCCAATGTCGATTTCATCATCACACATCCAGAAGGCTATGAACTCGACCCCGTCTTCGTACGTGGTGCTCATGTGGAATATGACCAGCAGAAAGCCTTCGAGGGAGCCGACTTCATCTACGCCAAGAACTGGGCATGCCCCGGTGTCACCCGCCCGGAAGACTATGGCAAGATTCTCTGCAAAGACATGAACTGGATGGTCGACGCCACACACATGTCGTGGACCAATAACGCCTTCTTCATGCATTGTCTCCCCGTGCGCCGCAACATGATTGTTTCTGACGATGTCATCGAAGCACCGACATCACTCGTCATTCCCGAAGCAGCTAACCGCGAGATATCTGCCACCGTAGTACTTAAACGCATGCTACAGGCACTGTAATCCTGTAAGGAGTAACGTCCCAAAAACCTAAAACCCCTATCCATTATGCTAAAACCTGAAAACATCGATGCCCTGGTTTTCGACCTCGGAGGCGTCGTTATGAACCTTGATTTTGTGCGCAGCCGGCAGGCATTTGCCGACCTGGGCCTCCCTGAATTTTATAAAGCAGACCCCAACGAGACATTCTATAAAGTCACCATGGACTTTCTCAACGGACTTACGACCGACGAGGAATTCTATCGGGCTATCAAGCCCTACTGCCGCGAAGGCATCACCCTTGGCGAGATTCTTTCCCGCATGAACGACGCCTTGGACGAGATTCCCCTCTCACGTCTCCAGCGACTTGCCGCATGGCGCAAGCACTACAAAGTCTACCTGCTCAGCAACCTCAACGAAATGGCCTGGATAGCTTCTCTCCAAATGTTCAGGGACAAAGGTTTTGAACCCGAGGATTGCTTCGACAAACTCTTCCTGTCTTTTGAAATGAAGTTGGCCAAACCGGATGCACGTATCTATCGGCAACTTATCGACGAAACAGGAATCAATCCCTCACGCACGCTCTACTTCGACGACCTTGCCGAGAACATCGAAGGCGGGAAAGCCTGCGGACTTCAATCATATCGGGTCACGCCCAACAACATAGAACTGCTTTGGGAGGAGCTCGGGTTATGAGACACAGTTTTTCTATCCTGCTCGGCATACTGCTCTCCGTTTGTTCTTCCCTTCCCTCCTCGGCTCAGGAAGTCAAGCGCGGAGAACTCTTTGATCAGGCAAATTACGCCATGTTCATCCACTGGGGACTCTATTCACAACTTGCTGGCGAATGGAATCAAGAAACCAAATACGGAGCCTCGGAATGGATTCTCCGCACAGCCAATATCAATCCAGACGAATACATGGCTGAAGCCAAGCACTTCAATCCTACTGACTTTGACGCACGGTCGATTGTGCAACTGGCCAAAGACGCAGGGATGAGATACATCATCATCACCAGCAAGCACCACGACGGATTTGCCATGTACCACTCCAAAGTCAACTCCTTCAACATTGTCGACGCTACCCCCTTCGGCCGTGACCCCATGAAGGAACTGGCGGATGCTTGTCACGAGATGGGAGTCGGCTTCGGATTCTACTACTCGCAATATCAGGACTGGACATGCCCCGGTGGAGGCCGCGGCCCACGTGTCAACAAGGAACTAAATCCAGTCAGCTTTGACGAGTATTTCCGCACCAAATGCGTGCCTCAGGTAGAGGAAATCACGCGTAACTACGGCGACATAGAACTCATCTGGTTTGACACACCGGGCAATATGGGACGCAAATATGCCGAGGAACTTGTCGACATTGTGCACCGCAACCAACCCAAGGCTCTTGTTTCCAGCCGGGTAGGACACAATCTGGGAGACTATACCACCATGGGAGACATGGAAGTGCCCACATTCAAGATTCCGGGACTCTGGGAAACCGTAGATACGACCAACGACTCATGGGGCTTCTCCAAATGCGACAACAACTGGAAATCGGCCAAACAGATTCTCTCCAACCTCATCGCGACCGTGGCCAGAGGAGGCACCTATATGCTCAACATAGGACCGGACGGAAAGGGGAACGTGCCAGAAGCAGCACAACGCGCCCTGCGCAGTGCTGGAAAATGGATTAAGCAATACCCACAAGTCATCTATGGAGCCAAGCCCTCACCTTTCACCCACGCACTTCCTTGGGGAGACATGGTGCAGCAAGAAAACAAACTCTTCCTGGCCGTCTACGACTGGCCCAACACCGGGAGACTATACATCCCTGGTCTACGCACGCCAATCATCAGTGCCCGACTCCTTGACGGCACCAAAGGAAAGAAACTCTCCTTCTCCACCGAAGACGGATGGACAGTGATGCACATTCCCGGCATTCAGCCCGACAAGCTCGTCAGTGTAATCGAACTCACCATGAAAGACGAAGACATCGTCGTTGACGATACACCGGGTATCGACCCGCAAAACGGGATGAACAACCTCTCAACCCTCTACGCAAAAGCCGAAGGAACGGAAATCAAAATCAACAAGTGGATGGACAAGTTCGGTGAATGGAAACAGACCCATGCTGCCAAGAACCTCCGCGGAGCCAAACTCGTGTGGACGGTAGACTTCAAGGAAGCCGGCTATTACCACATACAGGCAGGGCTCAAGGGCAATGAACGCGTGGCCATCCGTCTGGACAGCGATGAAGGCGAGCACGTGCTCAACCAGCGACTGGCCGACTCCACCTACGATATGCGCCCCATCGGGTGGATAAAGATTCACAAACCGGGGAAGCACACGCTCACTCTGACCACCCCCAACGGCTGCCGACCGGAAACTGAGGTCAACTGCCTCTCCATTACACCTGTTTTGGAACCTTAGCCACACCAAACTCTGATAACCCAGTCCGTTACTTGAATCCTCCCTATGAGAGTACTGTAATACTTCCGTATAAAAGACTCGAGTACTTCAGTGAAGTACTCGAGCTATTGTCTTTTCCTGAATGTAGTAGATACTCTTTGGACAAACCAAGCTCGGACTGTCCGTTTTTGACGTGTCTGAAGTCAATTCTATAAATGACCGATTGGGGTTTGAACGCCATTCGAACGGCGTTCAAATCGTATCTGTGAGGGAAACGTTACTTCAGCCGTTCAAAATAAGGCAGACGTTCGATGGGCACTTGGATGGTTACCGTTCTGCCCCCCTTATACACCTTGCCTTCCTCGTCGCGCCATTTGCCGACAGGAAGTTTCACCGTTCGGGTATAGCCTTTGCTCACCATGGGTGCGACCAGATATTTCTCGCCTATCATGAACTGGTCCTTACACGTCTCGAAGCCTTGTCCGGGGAACATATATGCCATGTGTCTCACCATCGGTTCGCCGGTTTGGGATGACTGTTTGGCGGTCTCTAAAAGATACGTGCCCATCTCTTCGTGAAAACGGGCATACTTCCTGCAAATATCCAGATGCTTCTTGTCCAGGATGCGCCAAGGAGCAACCGAGAACTGCATCATCGGCATGAAGGCATGAGTCTGACAGGAGCGCACAATGAGTTCCTGGTCAAACTTGTCGGAATCAATATCCTTGAAATCCGACCACATACCACCGCCAATCATATCCGGACAGGTATAGGCATGTCCCAAGAGTCCTGCCGCTATCATGTCTGGAATCAGCATGGAGACTGCCTCCCAGGAGTAGCGCTTGTCGCCCAGACGCTGTACCAACGGTTGACCGCCCATCTTGAACGATGCGCGATACTCATTGTACGGGAAACTCAAACCCAGTTCTGCCCACTTTTGTGAGAAGGTGGCTGCATCAGCCGATTTGTCATAAAACTCAAGGTTGTCTCCACACATATACATTACGTCACCGGCATCAAACTTGAAACCGTCCACGCCATACCGTTGCTGAGTATTGACAAGTTGCTGCTTCATGTATGCGAAGGCCTCGGGATTGGTCAGGTCGACACAGACACTCCAACCGTTCCACCATTCCAACATGGCAGGTTTGTTCTTTCCCTTCTCCTTGACAAGGTAACCCTTCGAAGCCATAAAGCGTGCCTCCTGACTGTCACCCGACACATACGGACAAATCCACAACATCAGTTTGAAACCGTCCCGATGCAGTCGGTCTATCATTCCCTTGGGGTCGTCAAACTTCTCGCGTCTGAAATCGTAGTTGCCATAATACCTCTGCCAGTTATCGTCAATCATAAAGATGCCTGTCGGGAAGCCGTTCTCAAGCACATGCTTGGCATAGTCTTCGATATCCGCTTGATTCTGGTTATACATCAGTTCAATCCAGGTGTTATACTGTGGCTTCGAGAAGAATATCTCCTCCGGAACGGTACCGGTAGGTGGGAAATACTTTGACGAAGCATCCAGATACGCGTCGCGCAAGGTCTTTCCGGCCTGCGTCACCTTTAATGGCTCGAAGTTGGAGTGTACGAACAACGTGTCATTCCTGAACTGATAGCGGAAAGGACGCTCACTGTAGATGTAACGTCCTTTGGAGGAAAGCAACAGCGGCACAATCTGATTGTTCTCGTTCTGTCTCTCCAGATTCCATAGACGAGTATCGGAAGCGTATGGCATCTTGCTTCCTAAAGCAGTCATGCCGCCCCACCAAAATTCTCCTTCCAGCGGAGCAACGACCAAGTCACCACCGGTTGCCTGCTTTTCGACCTGATTTTCCGCTACACGTGAAGGAGGAGTCTTCATTTCATGTGCCGTTGCAAGCATTGTGACGCATAAAAACGCACCTGTCAACCATGTTTTCATGTTTATTCTAATTCTTGTTTTTCTGTTGTATTAATTATATAAGGTATCAGTCCTGAGAATGTACCGGGAATCCGTGCGCTTCCAATGCCTGACAAATCGTGTCAATATGCTCCTGATTACGGGTTTCCATAGACACGCGGAGTACACAAGCATTCACGTCAATGAACGCATTGGTACGTTCGTGAAGCACACCTGTGACATTAGCTCCAAGGTCGGCAATGAGCTTGCTGACAGCCACCAACTGACCGGGGCGGTCAACAATCTCGATGGAGAGCGTACAAAGTCGGCCACTCTTCTGCAAACCACGGTTGATGATGCGGTTGAATATCGTCACGTCAACATTACCACCACTGACCAGACAAACGGTTTTCCGGCCCTCGATGGGCAGCTTGCTGAACATGGCTGCAGCCACTGAAACCGCTCCGGCTCCCTCTGCAATGAGTTTATGCTTTTCCAGCAGCAAGAGAATGGCTGCGCAGATTTCGTCCTCAGAGACGGTAATCAGATCGTCTACCCACTGATTGCAAAGCTCGAATGTGTGAACACCGGGCTCCTTCACTGCAATGCCATCGGCAATCGTCGACACGGAAGAAAGACGCTGGATGGCACCGCCCTGCACACTGTTAACCATGCTGGGAGCACCGGCAGCCTGCACACCGTAAATCTTGACGCGAGGATTGAGCTGCTTGACCGCATAAGCCACCCCACTGATAAGCCCTCCGCCACCGACAGGCACGATAATGGCATCCACATCGGGCAACTCATTGAGAATTTCAAGTCCGATGGTGCCCTGTCCTGCAATGACTAAAGGATTGTCGAACGGATGGACAAAGGTCATGTTCTTCTCGTCGCGAATCTGTAAAGCACGCTGATAGGCATCATCGTACACGCCCGGGACAAGACATATCTCCGCACCATAACTGCGCGTTGCCTCTACCTTTGAAATTGGAGCACCGGCAGGCAGACAAATCGTAGACTTGATGCCCTGTGCTCCGGCTGCTAATGCCACACCCTGCGCATGATTACCAGCCGAACAGGCAATGACCCCATGCTGTTTCTCCTCATCAGTGAGCTGTGAAATCATGTACGAGGCACCACGCACCTTGAACGAACCGGTCACCTGCAGGTTCTCGGGCTTGATGTAAACCTCACACCCGGGATGGATAGCCGGCGCTACCTGCAAATTGGTGGGTCTGATGATCGACTTCAGCACATGAGACGCGCGATAGACTTCGTTTAGCGTCAAATCTCTGTTCATCGGGCAGCAATCGTCTCTATTTCAACCAACACATTCTTGGGAAGTGTCTTGACAGCAACGGCAGAACGCGCAGGGAATGCTCCACTGAACTGTTCGGCATAGACAGCATTCATCGCAGCAAAATCGCCCATGTCAGACAAGAATACGGTGGTTTTTACCACATTGTCTGTCGTGTAGCCGGCCTCAGCCAGCACAGCCTTGATGTTCTTGAACACCTGTGTTGTCTGCTCGGTAATGCCGCCCTCAACGATTTCGTCCGTTGCCGGATTGACCGGAATCTGGCCACTGATGAACAACATATTGTTTACCTCGATAGCCTGGCTATAAGGACCTATAGCAGCAGGGGCATTTGATGTATTGATAACTTTCTTCATAATTATATTATTATATGTATTATTTCAGGGTACAAAGGTATGAAATTCCCTCACGGCTGATATCCGCTCACAGCAATTCTTCAGTTAAAATCAAGATAGGGTGTCATACGTTCGATGTCGGCATCCGAAAACTCTTCAAGCAGGCGAAGAGGCGTCAGACTGGACAACTTTCCAACCTTCCGACGGTAATCAACAATAGCTTTCGCCTGATAGAAGTTAATGTAAGGGTGACGCATAAGCCTGTCAAGCGAACTCCGGTTCACGGCAATGCGGTGGATGCTGTCTGAGGTCACATAAAACCAAGACGCCAACTTTGCCGCATCAAGACGCAAAGTGGTTCCACCCTGCTCTCGGCGGATGAAGGTTTCCAACTCGCCCAACTGCGATACACTGGTGAAGCCACCCAAACGCGAACGCCAATAACAAATCTGGCGGGCAATGGACGGGCCGATACCCGGAATCTTCTGCAGCTCGGTTGTATCAGCCTCATTCAGGTTGATTTGGGTGCCTGGCTGGTACTTTTCGATGCCGGGATGACGGTCTTCTGTAACAACCGTTGCCACCTTATACGCACCCTCGTGAATTGTCGTATCCTGATGTATGACAATATATGGTTCGATGCGCCTGAAGTCCTCGTCAGAAAGATTGTAGATTCGGGCAACGTCAGAGGACTGGCGAAACCGCCCGCTGTGACGACGATATTGCAGGATGCCATGCACACTCCAAGGAGGAAGGCCCAAAGAACGCAACTCCAGTGAATCAGCCTGATTGGGGTCGAAGGAGTGAAGACTGACCGGTTCGTCACGCCACGACTTGCGTTTCAGACGCTCTGCAGCGATGACCTGCACCAAAGAGTAGTTCTGCCGTTTCCACTGTCTGACTACTGACTCATCCTGCTTTTGTGCATAGAAAAACGTGCTGTCAACAGGCACGACCTCTCCACCCTGTCTGCCCTTTCGCGCAACATACCAGCAAGTGGCCAGCACGATGAAAAGCAGGAACAAGAAGACGATAATGCCTCGGCGTTCGGCCCGGGTCAGCAGCAACTTTTCATACATAATTGACTTTATTTAAACAGGCCTAATTCGTTGATGAAAACAAGTCCAATAGACACGGGCACCACAAAACGCAGCAGGAACAGAACCAGTTTATAGGTATGCACCTTCAACGTGCCGTTGTTACTTACTTCCTTCCAAAGGATTTGTTTATCAAGTATCCATCCCGCAAATATGGAGATGAGCATGCCACCCAACGGAAGCATTATCTTGCCTGTAACATAGTCAAACACATCAAAGACCGTCATGCCGAAGAGGGTGATGTCTTTGCCTATACCTAAGGAGAGGGAACAGATGATGCCGAAGAAGGTGCAGAAAGCTGTCGCCATACGCGCTGCCGTCTTGCGACTCATGCTGAATTCCTCACTGAGATAAGCCGTTGTTACCTCAAGCAGGGAAATAGCCGAGGTGAGTGCAGCCAGTGCCAACAAGATATAAAACATGACAGACAATACCGTTGACAAGAATGGCATGCCACCAAAGGCCTGCTGAAAGACATTAGGCAGGGTGATAAAGATAAGGCTTGGACCAGCATCCGGTTGAATCCCGACGGAGAACGCAGCTGGGAAGATAATGAAT
This sequence comes from Bacteroidales bacterium, assembly GCA_029227175.1. GTDB lineage: Bacteria > Bacteroidota > Bacteroidia > Bacteroidales > Bacteroidaceae > Bacteroides. Next base: position 29,179 of record JAQXZK010000231.1, read on the forward strand.
CCGGCCAAGATTGCGACCATCGTATCAATAATCGCCACATTGATAGCCGTGCGGGACAAATTGGTCTCTGCACGGAAGTATGAAGCATAGGTACAAAGACAACCCATGCCCAGACTTAAAGAAAAGAATGCCTGTCCCATCGCACTCAGTATCACATTACCGGTAACCTTGGAAAAGTCTGGTTTCAATAGGAAAAGGAGTCCCTTCTCGGCATCGGGCAACAAGACCGAGCAGACGGCCAGGATAATCAGAAGGATAAACAACGCAGGCATCATGACCTTAGCCGAACGCTCTATGCCTTTCTCTACGCCCTTGACCACGACAAGATGTGTCGTCAACATGAAAGCAAACAGCCAGACAAGCGGTCGCCAGGGATTGGCGGTAAACTCGGAGAATGCAGCAATGAAACCTTGGGGAGACGTTCCGGCAAAGCTATTCGTAGCAGCCTGGCAGATGTATTCCAGTGTCCAGCCTGCAACGACAGCATAATAACACAAAATAAAAGTACCGGCAGCAACTCCCAATCTCCCGACCCACTTCCAGCGCGTACCCGGAGAGAGTTTGCGATAAGCACCGGCCGTATTGGAGCGTGAGTGGCGGCCGATGGAAAATTCAGCGATGAGAATAGGGAATCCCAGCAACAATACACACGCAAAATAAATCAGTATGAAAGCGGCTCCGCCATTATTTCCCGTTTCGGTAGGAAATCTCCAGATGTTTCCAAGTCCTACCGCAGAACCGGCCGAAGCCAATATAACACCTATCTTGCTGCCAAAGTTTCCTCTATCGTTACTCATTTTGTTCGGTTGTTTTTTTCTGTATTCTCTTCTCTATTTTGAGTGCTTGGTGCGCGTTCATAAACAAAAGATACAGAAAAGAGTCTGCGAAAACCCTTTTCTGTATCCTGAAGCAATTTTACTTGCTGAGTATATCCATTGTATCGCTTGCAATCATCAGTTCCTCGTCGGTCGGGATGACTACAACCTTTACCTTAGAATCGTCAGAGGAGATTACGGCTTCCTCTCCATGAATTTTATTATTCACAGCGTCATCAATCTTGATGCCCATGTATTCCATGTTCTTACATACCGCCTCACGACATGAAGCCTGGTTCTCGCCAACACCACCGGTGAAAACAATGATATCAACGCCACCCAAAGCAGCTGCGTAAGCGCCCACATACTTCTTGATGCGATAGTTGTACATCTTTTCTGCCAAAATAGCGCGAGGATTACCGGCCTTTGCCGCAGCATCAAGTTCGCGCATGTCGCTTGACACTCCGGAAACACCAAGCACACCACTCTTCTTGTTCAGGAGATTGGAGATTCCGCTTGCATCAAGTCCTTCCTTTTCCTGGATGAATGATATAGCACCACCGTCAATATCTCCACTTCGGGTACCCATCATGAGACCCTCCAGTGGAGTGAGTCCCATGGATGTATCTACGCACTTGCCGTCCTTGATGGCAGAGATAGAGCCACCATTACCAATGTGACAGGTAATGATACGGGTGCCTTCGGGCTGCATGCCGAGAAATTCAAGCACGCGCTTGCTTACGTAGCGGTGACTGGTTCCGTGGAATCCATAACGACGCACGCCATACTTTTCATACAGTTCGTAAGGAACGGCATACATATAGGCATAGTCCGGCATTGTCTTATGGAACGCCGTGTCAAACACGCCTACCTGAGGCACATTCGGAAGAATGGCCGTCACAGCATCCACACCCTTGAGATTGGCAGGATTGTGAAGAGGAGCCAAATCATTGCAAGCCTTGAATGCCGCGAGTACCTCCTCTGTGAGCAATACAGAACTGCTGAATTTCTCACCACCGTGTACCATACGATGACCGACCGCATTGATTTCGTCCAGAGACTTAATGGCACCATACTCCGCACTTGTCAGCGTGTCAAGAATAAATTCCACACCGACAGTGTGTTCCGGAATGTCTTTCTCCAGAATCTTCTTCTCGCCGTTAGGCAATGTCAATTTAAGGAATGAGCCGTTCAATCCAATTTTCTCGATACCACCCTGTGCGATGACAGACTTGGCATCCATGTCGAAGAGTTTATATTTGATAGAACTGCTTCCACAATTCAATACTAATACTTTCATGTCTTTTTGTCTTTATGGGTTATTGTTTGGCTGCATAAGCCTGATTAGCGGTAATAGCAATCATATAGTAAACATCGTCTACAGAACATCCACGGCTCAGGTCGTTGACCGGACGCGCGATACCCTGAAGGATTGGGCCGATTGCGATAGCGTTGCCCAGACGCTGAACGAGCTTGTAAGCAATGTTTCCCACTTCGAGACAGGGAACGACAAGCACATTAGCCTTGCCTGCGATGTCGCTTCCCGGAGCTTTCTTGTTGCCAACTGACGGAACGAGAGCTGCATCAGCCTGAAGTTCACCATCAATCTTAAGTTCCGGTGCCAACTCTTTGGCCATCCTGGTAGCCTCAACAACCTTGTCCACCACTTCGTGTTTGGCACTTCCCTTCGTTGAAAAACTCAACATTGCTACGCGCGGGTCTTCAAATCCAGCGACACTCTTGGCTGTCTGAGCGGTGCAGACTGCTATCTGAGCCAACTGGGAAGCATCCGGCATCGGAGTAACGGCGACATCACCAATCACCAAGACGCCATTCTCGCCGTACTGCGGGGTCTGTGTGACAAGAAGCATGGCACCGCTGACGCAGGTAATGCCCGGAGAACATTTGATAATCTGCAACGCCGGACGCAAGGTGTCACCGGTCGTACTCAATGCTCCAGAAATCTGACCGTCGGCATCACCGCTCTTGATAATCAAGCAGCCAAGATACAGCGGGTTCAAAACCAGTTTCTGTGCCTGTTCGATGGTCATGCCCTTGCTTTTGCGAAGTTCATACAGCAGTTGTGTATACTCTTCTTTCTTGGGATGATTCTCCGGGTCAATGATTGTTGCCTCGCCAATGTGCTTCAAGCCGAGTTTCTCTGCCAAGGCGTGAATCTCTGAAGGATTGCCTATCAGGATTATCTCGGCCAATTTGTCTGCCAAAGCACGATCTGCTGCTGTCAATGTACGTTCCTCGGTAGCCTCCGGAAGTACGATTCGCTGATGTACCGATTTGGCACGTTCAACGATTTGTTCAATAAGTGTAGCCATGTTATACGTTTTTATTCGGTTTATAAATTATATTTTTGATTTGTCAGTTATTATCTTTTGGGTAAGGAAGCTCTCCAGTTCTTCGGCTGTCAACTTCAGATGATATTGTCCCTTATAGGCAATGGAGATGGCTCCCGTCTCTTCCGACACAATGATGGCAATCGCGTCGCTCACCTGAGAAATGCCCATCGCTGCGCGATGGCGCAGACCCAGGTCCTTCGGGATGTTCATGTCATGACTCACCGGGAGCACACAACCCGCAGCTTTAATGCGCTGGTTGGAGATAACCATCGCGCCATCATGCAACGGAGAGTTTTTGAAGAAGATGTTTTCAATCAAACGCTGGTTGATATTCGCATCTATCGTGTCGCCCGTGCTTACCACATCATTGAGTGGTATTACATTTTCCATGACAATCAGTGCCCCCACCTTCTGTCGGCCCATGTTCATACAAGCCATCACGATAGGCATTACCTTTTCGTGTTCCAAGGTCTGCCCCTTGTTGATTCTTCCGAATAGATTATGGAATATCGACGTTGCCTTGCCATACGCACCCAGCGTGAACAGGAAGCGACGAATCTCTTCCTGGAATATTATCATCAGTGCCAAGACACCCACACTCACCAGTTTGTCGAAGATGCCACCCAGCAATCTCATTTCGAACACCTGCGACACGATGACCCAAAGCAGGATGAAAAGCAGTATACCCACAAAGACATTGATAGAGCCGGAAGCCTTCATGAGCTTGTACAAGTAGTACAACAGGGATGCGACGCAGAAGATGTCGATAAAGTCTTTTATGCTAAACTCAAAAAACATTACCCTCTTTCCGTTTGTTGTTTATACATCATGAACAGGCTGACGACTTCCTTTGCCTCACGGACGTCGTGCACGCGAAGGATGCCCGCCCCATGCACCAGCGAAAGGGTGTTGAGCACTGTCGTTCCGTTCAACGCCTCTTGCGGGGTGGTGCCAAGTACTTTGTAAATCATTGACTTTCGGGAGATGCCCACTAAGAGCGGCTTGTCGAAGCGTTTCATCTCGTCCATGACGCCAAGCAGTTCGTAATTCTGCGCTACGGTTTTCCCGAATCCGAATCCCGGGTCGAGTATCACATCCCTCACGCCTTTCTGCTGCAAGCGATCCACGCGCTGGGCAAAGTAGGCAAGCACCTCCTCGCGGAAGTTTCCATATTGAGGATTGACCTGCATCGTGCGCGGATTGCCCTGCATGTGCATCATGATATAAGGCACGCCCAGTCGGGCAACCATGTCAAACATACCGTTGTCCAATTCTCCGGCGGCTATGTCATTCACGATAGACACACCGTATTCCTCGACACACATCCGCGCCACATCAGCACGGAACGTGTCCACAGAGACTATCGCGTCAGGGGCTTCCTTGCTGATTACTGCCAGTCCCTTGCGCAAGCGCGCCATTTCCTCCGCAGGAGACACATCGTCGGCACCGGGGCGCGACGAGTAGGCACCGATATCTATCATGTCAGCACCCTCACCGACCAACTGGGCAACACGCTCCGCGATTTGTCCTTCGCTTTCCTTTCGGCTCTCGGCATAAAAGGAATCCGGCGTAACATTCAGGATGCCCATCACGCGAGGTACCCCCAGGTCATACGGCAAACCCTTCAACGTAATTATATTGTTGTCCCTATTTGACGGCATGAATAGATTTACAGTGATTGTGTCAGCAAATATACATAAATTTTCATCTGTGAGCCGTAAGACACCGGTTATTTTTCGCGTTTCCATCTAAAATAGACAGGCTTTCTCCACGAAAAATAAAATTTAGTTTACCTTTGCTCCGATTTGTAAAAACAAAATACCGACAAGCATTTAATCAGTCAGACAAGGAATCATGCAGATAGAGCAGCTCTACCACCTATTCATGCAATGCAACGGCGTCACGACCGACAGCCGTAATTGCCCGAAAGACTCACTCTTCATCGCCCTCAAAGGTGAGAATTTCAACGGGAACAAGTTTGCAGCCAAAGCACTCGAAGCCGGTTGCAAGTATGCAGTCATCGACGACGCCTCATGCCTCCCATCGGGAGATGACGCGCGTTCATACGCATTGGTTGACGACACGTTGACGGCTCTTCAGCAGTTAGCCAACTATCACCGCCGGCAATTGGCAACTCCCATCATCGGAATTACCGGCACTAACGGGAAGACAACTACCAAGGAACTGATGGCCGCAGTGCTCAGCACGCATTTCAACATACTCTATACGCAAGGCAACCTTAACAACTCTATTGGCGTTCCTCTCACCCTGCTGCGTCTGAAGCCCGAGCATCAACTCGGAGTGGTTGAGATGGGAGCCAGTCATCCGGGCGACATCAAGGAACTGGTTGACATTGCAGAGCCCGACTTCGGCCTCATCACCAACGTAGGCAAGGCCCACCTGCTCGGCTTCGGGAACCTGGAAGGAGTCATCAAGACGAAGGGAGAGCTCTTCGACTATCTCCGGGCCAAGAAGAACACAACCATCTTCCTGCACCGGGACAACGACCTGCTGCAAAGAATCGCCGGCGGACTGAACGCTTTCACTTACGGACAGGACGAGCAGGCCGACGTACAAGGAGAAGTGACCGGCAACTCGCCATTCCTTTCTTTCAGATGGAAGTATCAGGGTAGCACTCAAGATGTCAGTACCCAGTTGATTGGGGCTTATAACTTCCCCAACGCCATGGCTGCCGTGGCCGTTGGCCTATACTTCGGTGTTGACAAAGAAGACATCGGTCAGGCACTCCGCGCATACGCTCCCCAGAACAACCGCTCGCAGCTCAAGCAGACAGAGTCGAACATGTTGATTATCGATGCCTACAATGCCAATCCGACCAGCATGCGTGCCTCCGTCAAGAATTTCTACGAGATGCAGGCCGACGACAAGCTGCTTATCTTAGGCGACATGCGCGAACTGGGGACAGACAGTCTGGCCGAACATCAGGACATTGCCGACTATCTGACAGCCTGCGGATTCACGCAGGTTATCCTTGTGGGCGAGCAATTTGCCCAAGTGAAACATCCTTTCCGTTCGTTCCCCAACGTGGAATCGCTTATCGTGCGACTTCAAGAAGACCGGCCGCACGGGAAAACCATCCTCATCAAGGGCTCAAACGGCATTCACCTTAACCAGATTATCGAATACCTGTAGTACCTGCCACACGGCGATGGCTGCAGATTCCGAATACAGGACCGCTGTCTTTTGTATCGGCATCCGGTGTCTGCTTCCTCAACCCCCAATCGGCCAATGAATCCGGGTTCAATCAGCTGCCGGAGTTTCGTGCCTTGCGATACAAACCCGTGCATCTGACTACCAACGTGGCAAGCGTTGTTCCCAGAACGTCTGCCAGGAAGTCTATCCACTCCGCACCGCGATACGTCGTGCACAACCCTTGCAGAATCTCCACGACACCCCCGAAAACGATGGGAAAGACAAAAGCCAGTATCCACACCCAAAATATTTTCAGTCCCCTCCGGTGAGCGCGCATATACTCCAACCATAAAGCCAGGCTCAACGCCACGTACATCAAGGCGTGGATCATCTTATCCACCCCGGCGATGTGTTCTACCATCTGCACCCGAGGCGGTTTGAAGAATGACAGGAAAATGACCGCCGAAATCAGGAACAGGGAGACCGGATAAGAGGATAACAGATGACGGATGGTTTTTATTGGACTCATGGCAGGATGCTTTGACAACGCAAATTACAACGTAATTATTCTCAACGAAGACAAAGTTAGGGATTTTACTTCGTTTGACAGGTATTTTCCGCAGGTTTTTAACCCCAATCGGTCATTTAGGTTGAACCCTTCCCTTGCATCCAGGTCTAAGAATCCCGATATGGCAGCAACCATAAAAACACAAGGGCAACCCACGTGCTATGTGCGGGTTGCCCTTGTGTATGAACCGAGAAATGGTTTCCTGCTACTCTGCGTACTTCTCGGTAATCTGTTGGATGGAGCATTTGTGGTATACCAAGACATGTCCATGCCAAAGCATCCACAGATTGGTCGAATTGTTCTCGTCGAATCCGAGGATA
>JAQXZK010000232.1 GCA_029227175.1 Bacteroidales bacterium
TATCCTCGGATTCGACGAGAACAATTCGACCAATCTGTGGATGCTTTGGCATGGACATGTCTTGGTATACCACAAATGCTCCATCCAACAGATTACCGAGAAGTACGCAGAGTAGCAGGAAACCATTTCTCGGTTCATACAAAGGGCAACCCGCACAAAGCATGTGGGTTGCCCTTTATCTTTTTTGCCTGCCGTTGCAGGAAGCGGAGTAAGGTCCGGCGAAAGAGGGGAAGAGACGGTTATGGAATGGTGACGGTTATCGTCTGCCGTCTGCCCGTCCGACTCACCACCAGTCCGAAAACCGCAAGATTGCATGTCCTTGGCGGAATCGCAGCACATCACAGCCGGCAATCGATCGAACCTCGCAGCCGCGCGCAACGGTTCTTCCGCCAAAATCACTGACAATAGCATTTTGTGAGTAAAGAAAACGACTTATCAATACAATTTACGCAGTCTTTCTGTTCATTTTGTCATTGTTCTGTACTAATTTTACATCTTTTTACATCTTCTACAAACAACGTATTATTTATTTTCATATTATTGCATTTGATAAGACTATTATTCTTCGCCAGAATAAAAACCTAAGTATAATTTAAATCTAAAAAACCATGCAAAAACTAAAACAATTTCTCGCCTTTGCAATGACGATAGTCTTGCTAAGTGCATGTACTTCTAATGAAGAAGGTTTGATTGATGAAGAATTTGTTCAAGTACAAGAAAGCATCAACCCTTACACTCGTACATTGAGCGAAGCACGTATCGTGGCAAACAATGCCATCTCTATGTTGGAGGGTACTGCGACCACTCGCAGTGGAAAGGAAAGACGCACCATTGATGCAAGCAAGACAAAGATTGTTCGTACTGCTCAAACACGTTCTGAAAGAGAAGGTTCTGATACTCTACTCTATGTTTTCAACTTTGATGACAACCAAGGTTTTGCTGTCGTTTCTGCAAATAAAGCAACAGAAGGACTTATTGCGATAACAGAATCCGGGTATTATGACCCGGCCGAAAAGCAGGAGAATGAAGCATTTGCAGCCTATATGGATGCCGCAGAAGAATACGTTTCTACGCCGCGTTTAGGTGCACGTCCAATTTTACCGCCCATTTCATTTTGCGATACACTCTGGCTTGAAGACGTTGCCCCGAGGGTTTCAGTAAAATGGGGACAAGAATGGCCTTATGGCATATATTGTCCAAACGGGTTATGCGGTTGTGCTGCAACAGCCCTTTCGCAAATAATGAGTTATTTTGAATACCCCACGTCTATAAACATTACATTTGACACGGAGCATAGTGGTACGTTAAATCTAAACTGGGATAATATTCGACAGCACGTAAAGTCTGTGAAACATGTTATGGGTTCCGATACTTTGTGGATATGCCAATACAATTGTAGTACAGACACACACAATGCCATTGGATTGTTGTGTAGAGAAATCGGACATAGGGCTCAAAGTCAATATATTATGAGCCCTCGTGTGACCTGGACTTACGATAGAGATTTCATACCTGCTATATTGTCATTTGGCTTTGCTACCTCATGCACAGATTTCCATGAATATCCTTTAGAGCTTGCCAGAACAGAACTGCAAAACGGAATTATTATCATGGGAGGTAGTCGAGAACCTAATAATGTTGGTGGCCATTACTGGATTATCGACGGTTACAAATATTTCTCCGTTACATCCAATGAAACAGCCATTTCTCCTGGTGGAGGAACACTTCCTGAAGAAGGCTTGGTTACAACATATTACACCTACAACCACATCAATTGGGGATGGAATGGAAAAAACAACGGATATTATGAAGACAATGTATTTAATACAATGTACTGCAGAGGCTTGGATGACGGCAGTAGTCTCCTTAATAACACGTATAATTTTCAATATGATCTAAGATTTGTCCGCGTTACGCATTAGTAATGGCGTAGAATCTCTAACTTTGTGGAATCAAATAATGAACAAGATATGAAAAAGTACTTATTTTATTCAATGCTTGCCGCATCCATGCTGTGTGCATGTACGGATGCTGTCGATGGAGACTTGAACGAAGAGAAGCCAGAAGAGGTGACCGATGAACTGAAGTTGACACAGAACATTGTAGAGAACGGCAGTATTACCTTTAAGGCCACTGATTATACAGGCGCACTCACCGACAAGGAGAAGGAGATTGCAAAGGCAGCTAACAAGTTTGCGTTCGAGTTTTATAAAACAGTTGTTGCCCAACAAGCCAACGACAACTCCATCCTGTCTCCAATCAGTGCACAGATAGCCTTGTCCATGCTCTGTAACGGAGCTGCGGGGAATACGGCTAAGGAAATTAGGACTGCGCTTTCTTTCGGCGACTATACCATGGACGATATCAATGCGTACTACCGCAAGCAGATGAACCAACTCCAGCGCAAAGAGGAGAGCGGGTGCTCTGTGGAATTTGCCAATGCCATCTGGGCTGACAGCAACATTCCGTTTTACAGCAAGTTCTTCCAGACAAACGAGAAGTACTATGATGCCACGCTGGCTAATGTCGACTTTCTTGACATCAGAGCCTACAAGATGATGAACGCATGGTGCAATGAAAAGACACACGGTACAATACCCGGTTTCATAGCAGAAGAAGTCCAACCCTTGCTTCAATTTGTCCTGGCGAACGTGACCTACTTTAAGGGCAAGTGGAAATCTCCATTTAAAGATGCTGTGACAGGGACAAAAGAGGAGAACTTTACATGCTTAAACGGACAGATCGTCAAAACAAACATGATGCACACCACCAGTTACTATAACTACGAGTCTACCGACGATTACAGCCTGCTTGAAATGCCGTATCAGCCGGGAAGCCACAGCATGATTGTCTGCCTGCCGGCTGAGGGAAAGAGCCTTTCTGCCTGCATCGAACAAATCAAGGAAAAGGCTACGGGACAGATCGGTAAGGGCAAGAGTACGTACATAGACCTTTCTTTCCCAAAGTTCAAGACGGAAGTGTTCATGGACTTGATCGAGCCGCTTTATGTCATGGGAATAAAGGATGTATTCAATTATGAGACATCCGACCTCTCCGCGATTTCACCTGTTCGAAACTTCGTGATGGGCATCATTCAAAAAGCATATATTTCTACAGACGAGAAGGGGACTGAAGCATCTGCAATCACAGCAGTTTTAGGAGGAACAGATGCCGGAAACGGTAATTATACCCCGCCTACGCCGATTGTTGTAAAAGTGAACCGTCCGTTCTTCTACCTGATACGCGACAACACCACCGGCACCATTCTCTTTATGGGCAAGGTCGTGAAACCGTAAGAAAGAAACTGATAGTCAGCTATCAGTACTTTATAGAACATACAAAGGGCAACCCGCACACAGCACGTTGGTTGCCCTTGGTGCCTATGATCTGTCTGTTCGTACAGGATCCTTACGCAGCTGGCTCTTCTTTTGAGCCACGCACACACGCCCATTGCAGCAAAACAGACTCAAGTCTATGTTTTTTTCGCCCTTCTGATCGGAATAAATTTGTGTATTTTGTTCAGAAACTTGCATTTTCACAATTATTTATCGACTTTTTCTTGACAATCAAAAATAATAGTTGCATATTTGTATCGTGAATAATAGTCTACATATACAAATTTCGTTCCTCATGAAACGCTTTTCATATTTTATCATTGTCGTTACGGCAATCATGTTGGCATCCTGCATGCAGGTGATTACCCCGCCAGACCCAGTACAGCCGGGAGAGACCCAAGAGGAGAAAGACCACTGGCAGGAGCAGATAGGCAATGCCATCGACCCTCTCCAGAAGTGGATTACAGCCTTCAGCGGCACGGTTAAGGTTACCGCTCCCGCAGACGGAACTGTGTCTGTCTACTGTGAGGACGCAACCAATCGCACTTATCTGGCCAAGTATCAGGTCAAGGCCGGAGAGAAGACCATCAAGTTCGACGTCCCGCAGCACCTGACAGCTCCCATCACCCGTTACGACTACGACCAGGAGGGCAATGTCGTACCGGTAGGGACCATATCAAGGGAACTCATCGCCGAATTCAAGCATCAAGGTATATCCACTACCAAACGCATTTCCTTCGACGAGGCGAAGAACGGAGCTGCCGTAAGCTTCAACGGGCAGGCAACCACTCGTGCCGTCACCCGCGCAGAAGAAAGCCTTGCGGCAGTGAACGAGTCACCCAATAAGGCAGGACTGACCGGGAAGACCCTCTCCGGAGGCAAATTGCATGGTTATGCCACCTTCCCGAGCTACATCCTGAACGACCTGGCAGCAGCTCTTCCTGAGACCGTCGCTGCTACCGACCAAATCAACACCTACGAGATGACGTCCAACGGCCGCTTCCTGATTGCCTTGCTTTATGGATGCACCGGAAGCAATGGCAGAGAAATCGGTTATTACTACTACGACAAGGGGCATCCGGAGAACAAGACATACGTACCGTTCTGCGACATCCTCAAATACGACTATTTCTACGACGACATCAACTACACCAAGAGCAATCCCATCTCCAAGACCCAGGTCAAGGTCAGCGGAAGTTGGTACGACACCAACTACGACCATTATGACAGATTAGGATGGAATGAGAACCGCCTCTCAAACGCCTACCACAAGGGAGACGGCGTGTACAATATACTCGACGTATATGACCGCCAGAAAAACCAGATTCAGGAAATCCGGGGCATGACGCTTGAAGTGAACGTGGAGAAAGGAAAGACACTTGGTTTTTATTGCAGAGCAACTTCTTCCATTTACAATCATAGCGACAAAGACCTCAATGCCGTGTATGGGACTACCTTCTCGTCCATCATCCGCATCTATAACGGATTCCGCTTCATCGGACTGGAAGACGGTACTCACAAAAACGTCGGCACCACCGAGCCCGACTGCAACGACATTGCCTTCGTGATGGTTCCCGGCGGAGACCTCCCCGACATCCGCCTGCCCTACATCATAGACAAGACTGACGGCGAGCACAAGGACATGTACTACAACGGTGACGGAACCTGGACAGAAAAGCCAAAAAAAGACCCGGCTACTGACGGCCCGGGAGCTGCCGAGGAAGGCGAAGGAGAAAGTACGGAAGGCCTGCAATCATGGACCATCGGATTTGAAGATACCGGCACCTCAGGAGACTATGACTTCAACGACGTCGTCATCCGTGTCACCCCTATCACCAGCACGCAAAAGGCCAAGGTGGAACTCTGTGCGGTCGGTGGCGTCAACTATTCAGACCTATATTATAAAGATCAGAAGTTAGGCGAGGTACACTACCTGATGGGCATCGAGTCCGGAACCATGGCTAACACCAGCCATGCCGGGAAAGGGGTCCAGACGCGGGTCATCGCCGAAGTGGACTGGCCAGAAGGAAAGACCATGACCGAAAATGCCTCCGACTTCTACATCGTAAGCAGCGGTAAAAAGCAAGCCGTTCCTACTGCTCCGGGCATAGTCCCGACAGCCATCTGCGTGAGCGGTGAATGGAAATGGCCGACCGAGCAGACCAGAATCTCCGACGCCTATACAGACTTCGGACTCTGGGGAGAAAACTACGGGAAAGTCGAGTACTCCAACTGGTACACGCAGCCTCGACTGGAACGTGTCTACTAAATTCTTTTCGATAAACATCACATTCTTTAAAGACTTATATTATTATGAAAAAGCAGCTACTCTCTACAATAGTTTTCACAGCAGCCATGCTGACTTCCTGCATGCAGGTGATTACTCCGCCAGACCCGGTACAGCCGGGAAGCACCGAGGACGAGAAAGACAACTGGCAGGAGCAGATCGGCACTGCCATCGACCCTCTCCAGAAGTGGATTACAGCCTTCAGCGGCACAGTCAAGGTTACGGTTCCCGCAGACGGCAGCGTCTCTGTCTACTGTGAGGATGCGACCAACCGCACCTATCTGGCCAAGTATCAGGTCAAGGCCGGAGAGAAGACCATCAAGTTCGACGTCCCGCAGCACCTGACAGCTCCCATCACCCGTTACGACTACGACCAGGAAGGCAATGTCGTACCGGTAGGGACAATGTCCAGAGAAATCATCGTCGAGTTTAAGTATCAAGGGAACACCACGACAGGACGCATTTCCTTCGACGAGGCGAAGAACGGGGCTGCCGTAAGCTTCAACGGGCAGGCAACCACCCGTGCTGTCACCCGTGCAGAAGAGAACAACACTGCGGTGAACGAAAGCCCAAACAAAGCCGGACTGACAGGAAAGACCCTCTCCGGAGGCAAGCTGCACAGTTATGCCACCTTCCCGGGCTACATCCTGGACGACCTGGCAGCAGCTCTTCCCGAGACCAAGGCAGCCGTTGACCAGATCAACACCTACGAGATGACGTCCAACGGCCACTTCCTGATTGCCCTGCTCTACGGATGCACTGGAAACAGTACCAGAGAAATCGGCTATTACTACTACGACAAGGGACATCCGGAGAGCAAGACATACGTACCGTTCTGCGACATCCTCAAATACGACTACTTCTACGACGTCATCAACTACACCAAGAGCAATCCAATCTCCAAAACTCAGGTCAAAGTCAGCGGAAGTTGGTATGATGTCAACTACGACCATTATGACAGATTGGGATGGAGTGAATACAGCATCCCAAATGCCTACCACAAGAGAGACGACGTGTATAACATACTTGACGTATATGACCGTCAAAAGAGCCAGATTCAGGAAATCCGGGGCATGACGCTTGAAGTGAACGTAGAGAAAGGGAAGGTACTTGGTTTCTATTGCAAGCTAAGCGACGCATCATACAACCATAGCGACAAAGAACTTAACTCCTGGAATTCCACCTACTCTTCCATCATCCGCATCTATAACGGATTCCGCTTCATCGGACTGGAAGACAGCTTCCACAGTTCGGTCAACGCCACCGAGCCCGACTGCAACGACATCGCCTTCGTGATGGTTCCGGGCGGCGACCTCCCCGACATCCGCCTGCCCTATATCATAGACAAGACCGACGGAGTGCACAAGGACATGTACTATAACGGTGACGGAACCTGGACGGAAGAACCGAAAAAAGACCCGGCTACTGACGGTCCGGGAGCTATTGAGGAAGGCGAAGAAGAAAGTACGGAGGGCCTGCAATCATGGACCATCGGATTTGAAGATACCGGCACCTCAGGAGACTACGACTTCAACGACGTCGTCATCCGCGTGACGCCTATCACCAGCACGCAAAAGGCCAAGGTGGAACTCTGTGCGGTCGGCGGTGTCAACTACTCAGACCTTTATTATAAGGATCAGAAGTTAGGCGAGGTACACTACCTGATGGGCATCGAGTCAGGTACAATGGCGAACACCAACCATGGCGGAAAAGAAGTCCAGAGCCGGGTTGTAGCAGAAGTGGACTGGCCGGAAGGAAAGACAATGACCGAAAACGCTTCCGACTTCTACATCATCAGCAGTGGGAAGAAGCAAGCCGTGCCAACAGTTACAGGCGTAGTTCCGACGGCTATCTGCGTAAGCGGTGAATGGAAATGGCCGTCCGAGCAGACCAGAATCTCTGAAGCCTACCCAGACTTCGGACACTGGGGAGAAAACTACGGCAAGGTCGAATACTCCAACTGGTACAAACAACCACGTTCGGAACGCGTCTACTAAGTTTCTCTGACGTTAAGTCTTCATAAAATAGAGTTTATTGAAAAGACCCGGAACTTATTTCCGGGTCTTTTCGGTTCTGAATCACTCTTCCCAAGATCTTTTTACTCTTCTCATGCACAATATACTGCTCCTTTTTGAGTTATTATCCTATATGAAGGCATTAAAGATTCTATGTTTGACCTCCATCCTGTTCGGAGAATGTGCGCTCTATGGACAGTCTGGCGACTACTTCAGACAACACTGGAACGTACCAACCTATTACCATCCTACTCGTGCAGGAGAGAACGCAGACATGAGACTGACTGTTGCAGGAGAAATGGATGCTACAAGATTCCGAAAAGCCCCCAAGCATCTTTTTGCAAGCGCTGACTATGGTTTTCGGACGAGGGGCGCAGGAATCATTGGCCTCGGAGCATCCTTCGACATGCAGGACCGCGGCTATCTTCGTAACAAGAGTGCCTTTCTGCAAGTTTCGCGAAAGTGGAAACTAAGCAAAGGATATATAAAGACTGGCTTACAAGCCGGCATGACACTCCTGACCTACGACCCTACACTCACCTGGCTGGGCACGACAACACCTGACTTGTCCAACTACGCAGCCACAACCCGGCACGCAAATC